>JALZOI010000299.1 GCA_030857245.1 Myxococcota bacterium | reverse complement strand
CCCCTCTCCTCCTCTCCTCCTCTCCGCGCCTCAGGCGCGGGCCGCCGCCGGCTTGCGCGGGCGGGCCGCCTCCGCGAGCAGCTCGGCGGCGTGGGCGCGCGCCTTCGACGTCGCGTGGCCCCCGAGCATGCGGGCCAGCTCGTCCTTGCGCGCGGCGGCATTGAGCTTGCGGACGTGGGTCTCGGTGCGGCCGCCGAGCTCGACCTTCTCGACGTGGAAGTGGTGGTCCGCGAACGCCGCGATCTGCGGCAAGTGGGTCACGCACAGGACCTGCCGGCCGACCTCCTCGACGGGCCCACCCGCGCCGGCGACCGCGCGGATCTGGGCGCCGACCACCTGCGCGGTGGCGCCGCCGATCCCGGTGTCGACCTCGTCGAACACGTACGTCGCGACCTCGTCGGCGCGACGCAGCGCGAGCTTGAGCGCGAGCATGATCCGGGACAGCTCGCCGCCGGAGGCCACCTTCGTCAGGGGCCGGGTGTCCTCGCCCTTGTTGGACGCGAGCATCAGCTCGACGCGATCGGAGCCGGTCGGGCCGAGCGCGCGGGCGTCGATCACGACCGAGAGCCGGGCCGAGCCCATGCCGAGCTCGGTCAGCGAGGCCGCGACCTCCTTCTCGAGCCGCTTCGCCGCCTTGCGACGACTCTGGCCGAGGACCGTCGATGCCGCGACCGCGGCTGCCTCCGCCTGCGCGCGCGCCGCCGCGACCTCTGCGACCCTGGCGTCGCGGCCGATCAGCGCGTCGAGCTCGGCGCGCAGCTCACTCGCCTTCGCGAGGACCTCGTCGAGGCTACCGCCGTGCTTGTGCACGGCGTGCTTGTGCACGAGCCGGCGGATCAGCGCGATCCGCTCGTCGAGGTTCGCGAGCCGCTGCGGGTCGCCCTCGAGCTTGTCGCCGTAGGCGCGCAGCTGATCGGCGGCGTCGTCGATCAGCGTCTCGATCTCGCCGAGCTGGCGGGCCACGGCGTCGAGCCCAGGATCGACGCGCCGCGCGCGCTCGACCTCGCGGGCCGCCGCGGCGACTCGATCGCGGGCGCTGTCGTCGCCCCCGTACAGCAGCTCCTCGGCCGCGCGCGAGGCACCCTGCAGCTGGTCCACGGACGCGAGCCGCGACCGCTCGAGCTCGAGCGTCACGTCCTCGCCGGCGACCAGCGCAGCGCCCTCGAGCTCCTCGAGCTGATAGCGCAGGTAGTCGACGCGGGCCTCCCGCTGCCGCTCGTCGCCGCCGAGCGCGGCGAGCTCCTCATCGCAGCGCTTGAGCTCGGTCCAAGCCGCCGACATGGCGTCGACCAGGCCGGCTTCGCTCGCGTGCCGATCGGGGGATGCGGTCCGCGCGAAGGCATCGATGATCTCGAGGTGGCGCCCGGGATCCACGAGGCCCTGGTGCTGGTGCTGGCCCGACAGGTCGATCAGCAGCGCGCCGAGCTCGGCGAGCCGGGCCGCCGTCGTCAGCGCACCGTTCACGTACGTGCGGCTCCGGCCGCCGCGCTGGATCACGCGGCGGATGAACACCTCGTCGCCGTCGGCCTCGCCGCGCGGCAGGCCCGCGCCCTCGATCACCGCGCCGACCCGCGCCCGCAGATCCTCGGGGACCTCCACGATCGCCTCGACGACCGCCTCGTCGGCGCCGGCGCGTGGGATGTCGGCGGACGCCCGGCCGCCGCGCAGGAGGTTGACGGCCTCCACGATCAGCGACTTGCCCGCGCCGGTCTCACCGGTGAGCACGTTCATGCCCGCCCCGAGCTCGATCGAGACATCGGAGAGGATCGCGAAGTTGGTGACGCGCAGGTGCCGCAACATCAGCGACCTCCGCGGCGGCGCTCGTCATGCGCGTCGGAGCGCGCTCCCCAGTGCAGCTTGTCGCGCATCACGTCGAAGAACCCTTTCTTGGAGCGGAACAGGAGCAGCGGCAGCGCGGCCGCGGTGAGCTCGACGGTGTCTCCCGGTAGAAACGAGTGCGCCCACTGGGCGTCGACGGTGAGCATCACGCCGCGGACGTCGGCCCCGAGGCCGAGCCGGATCGTGGCGTCCGCCTGGATCACGAGTGGACGGTTGGTCAGCGCGTGGGCGCAGATCGGCGTCATCGTCATCGCCTGCTGCCCGGGCACGACGATCGGGCCGCCGGCCGCCATGTTGTAGGCGGTCGAGCCGGTGGGCGTGGCCACGATCAGGCCGTCGGCCCGGTAGGAGGCCACGAACTGATCGTCGACGAACGCCTCGAGCTCGACCAGCCGCGCCATCGCGCCCTGGTGGAGGACCGCATCATTGAGGGCGTGGCGGACGATCGGCTCGGAGCCCGCACGCTGGAACTTCACCGCGAGCCGCATCCGCTGCTCGCGGGGCAGCGTGCCCGCGATCGCCATCGCGATGCCCTCGCGGGCCTCGGTCGTCGAGAACCCGGTCAGGAAGCCCAGCGAGCCCAGGTTCACGCCGAGCACCGGCTTGCCGTGATCCGCGATCAGACGCGCCGCGCGGAGCATGGTCCCGTCTCCGCCGAGCACGACTGCGAGATCGACCGACGCGCCGATCTCGTCCTCCGGGATGGTCTCGACCCCGCCCGTGGCGATCTGATCTTCGGTTGTCACGACGGGCACATGGCCTTGATCGCGCAGCCAGGGGACGAGCTCCTCGAGCACCACGCCGGCCTCGGACTTGTCCGGCTTGAGGATGAAACCTACTCTCGACACCCCTCGATTCGTATCACACGGCGCTGACACCTGAACGCAAGCACAGTGGGCTTGCAGCGCGACCTCGACGTCTATATGGTGCGCGCCTGCGACCGGTGGCTTGACAGCTATTTCGCAACCTTGTAGACAAACCGCCTTCCGATCCGTTTGCGATCGCTGCCCTCCGAGAACGCCCAATGAACACGTCGACTACCCAGAAGAGCTCGTGGCTCACCAAAGAGGCCGGCGAGGCCCAGCGCGAATGGTACGTGATCGATGCGACCGGCCACACGCTGGGACGCCTCGCCACGCGCATCGCGATGGTGCTGCGCGGCAAGCACAAGGCCACGTACACCCCCAACGTCGACATGGGTGACTTCGTCATCGTGCTCAACGCCGGTGGCGTTCGGCTGACGGGCACCAAGCCTGACAAGAAGCTGTACCAGCACCACACGCTGTACCCGGGCGGGATCCGCACCCGGCTCGCGAAGCAGGTCCTCGCCGAGGATCCCGAGCGCGCGATCCGCGAGGCCGTGTGGGGCATGATGCCGAAGGGGCCGCTCGGCCGCCGCGTCATCAAGAAGCTCAAGATCTACAAGACGGCGGAGCACGACCACGCCGCGCAGACGCCGCGCGTGCTCGAGCTGAAGAACTAAGGGACGAAGGAACGAAGATGCAGAAGACCTACGCCACGGGCCGCCGCAAGACCGCCATCGCCCGCGTCTGGATCACGGCCGGAGACGGCAAGATCGTCATCAACGACCGCAACGACGAGGAGTACTTCTCGCGCCCGACCGCTCGCATGGTGATCCGCCAGGCGCTCGAAGAGGTCGCCCTCCTCGACCAGTACAACGTGGTCGCGACCGTTCGCGGCGGCGGGATCTCGTCGCAGGCCGGCGCCATCCGCCACGGCATCACGCGCGCCCTCATGAAGGTCGACTCGGAGCTCCGTCCGAAGCTCAAGGCCGCCGGGTACGTCACCCGCGACCCCCGCAAGAAGGAGCGCAAGAAGTACGGCCAGAAAGCCGCTCGCGCTCGGTTCCAGTTCAGCAAGCGCTGATCGGGGACTGGTCCTGCACGGCCTCCCGCGTCCGGGAGGCCTGGCAGCTGCGACACGCCGCGCCTTTGTGCGCGGCGTTTCTGGTTTCGGTCGATGGAGTCGCGGTCGGTGGTTGTGGCACTCGCGGCGCACTCTGTTGGCGGAGACCCCGTCGGCGACTTCGCTTGACGAATCGCCATGTTCAGCCGAGCCTAGAGGGAGGTCGCCCCCGGTGGAACCAGCGTACGCAACACCCGGCAGGCAGCTGGGCCGATATCAGCTGATCCGGCATCTCGCCAGTGGTGGGATGGCGGACCTGCTGCTCGCCCGCGCCACGGGCACGGAGGGCATCGAGGGGTTCGAGCGCCACGTCGTGATCAAGCGGATCCGCGCCGAGCAGGCCGGAGACCAGCGGTTCGTGCAGATGTTTCTCGACGAGGCCCGGCTCGCGGCCTCGCTGCACCACCATCACATCGCGCACGTCCACGACATCGGGCAGGATGCCGGCGACTACTTCTTCGCGATGGAGTACGTGCACGGCGAGGACCTGCGCAAGCTCCTCATGCTCGTCAACGCGCGCGAGCAGTACGTCCCCCTCGACCACGTCGTGACGATCGTGCTCGCCGCCGCGTCGGCGCTGCACTACGCGCACAACCACACGACGCCGGATCGCCAGCCCCTCGGCATCGTCCATCGCGACGTCTCGCCGGCGAACATCCTCGTCGGCTACGACGGCAACGTGAAGGTCGTCGACTTCGGGATCGCGAAGGCGGCGCTGCGCACCACCGAGACGCAGTCGGGCCTGATGAAGGGCAAGGTCGCGTACATGTCGCCCGAGCAGTGCGTCGGGCAGCCCGTCGACCGCCGCAGTGACATCTTCTGCCTCGGCATCGTGCTCTACGAGCTCGCGACGGTGCGCCGCCTGTTCAAGGGCGCGAACGACTTCCTGACGATGAGCGCGATCACCCACGGTCGGGTGCCCGCACCGACCGAGATCCGCCCCGGCCTGCCGCGCGAGCTCGAGGCGATCATCCTGAAGGCGCTGGCGCACGATCCCGATGATCGCTTCGAGACCGCCGAGGAGATGCGGGTCGCGCTCGAGCAGTTCGCGATCGCGAACGGGCTGCGGATGTCGACGACCGCGCTCGCGGGCTACATGCGGTCGCTGTTCGGCGAGAAGCAGGAGCCCTGGCTGATCGAGGACGACGCGCCCGAGGACGAGATCTCGATCGACTTCGACGGCTCCGCGACCGGGATCGTCGGGGTCCCGGCCGCGGCCGCGGCGCGATTCGCGGTGCCCACCTCGACGCCGGTCCAGCCGAGCTCTCCGATCATGAAGGCGCGGACCAAGGCGATCACGGATTCGCCGCCGAGCCTCGCGCCCCCGGTTCGCACCGAGCCCGAGCGCGAGATCGATCACGCGGTCGGCGACGTCACCACCATGGTGCGGCCTGCGACGGTGACGTCGAAGCTTCACAAGCGGCTGGCGATCGGCGTCGGCACCGCCCTGGTGTTCGCGGTGATCGTCGCCGTCGTCTCGAACCTCCGCACGAGCGCGCCGAGCCCGGTCGAGACGCCGCCGCCGGCGCCGAGCGTCACGGCGGGCGACATCCGGCTGCCGCCCCCGAGCACCGTCGACGTGCAGCCCGCGGCCCCGCCCACCGCGGACGTCCAGCCCGCTGCCGACGCGCCGTCTGCGGACGCGCAAGCGCCCGCGAAGGAGCCACCGGCGCTCGTGAAACTACGCGATGATGACGGAACTGATCCATCATCGAAAGCGGTGACCCGACGCAAGCATCCGAGACGGTCCGGGCTCGGGCCGACCACGCCGCCGGCCGATGCGGCACCCGCCCCCGCCTGGGATCCCAACGCTCTGTTCCCGAAGCAGTGAAGCCATGAACAAAGCCCTCGCCTCCTCCTTGTTGTTCGGTGCATTCCTGGCCGTGGCCGCGCCGAGCGCAGCCCGCGCCGACGCCAAGCGGGCTGCGCAGTCGCACATCGAACGTGCGACGGCGCTGCACGGCGAGGGGAACTTCGCCGCGGCCCTCGAGGAGCTGACGACGGCGTACACGCTCGATCCGCGGCCCGAGCTGCTCTACGCGATCGGCCAGGTCCACGTGCAGCTCGGCAACTGCACGCAGGCGATCACGTTCTACGAGCGCTTCCTGTCGACGAAGCCGGCAGCCGGCCCGGCGGGTGCCGCGCGCGAGGCGATCGAGACCTGCAAGTCGGCGCCGCCAACCCCCGAGCCCGAGCCCGCCGTTGTTGCTCCCGAGCCGACGCCCGAGCCGCGCGCGCCCGAGCCGCAGCCGCCGATCGCCGAGCAGCCGGCAGGGCCCGGGCCCTGGTACACCGACAAGCTCGGCGACGCGCTCGTCGGTGGCGGGCTCGTGCTGGGGGTGGCCAGCGTCTTCTTCTACCAGGGTGCGCGCGGCAAGCTCGACGACGCCGAGGCCGCGGCGAGCTACGACGAGCACGTCGAGCTCGTCGACGAGGCGAAGAGCAAGCGCACGCTCGCAGCGGGCCTCGCGGTCGGCGGCGTGGTGCTCGTCGGTGCCGGCATCGTGCGCTACATGCTGCGGGACAAGGGAGAGACGAGCCGGGTGGCCGTCACTCCGACGACGAGCGGTGGCCTCATCACGTGGATGGGACAGTTCTGATGATCCAATCACTCGCGCTCACCATCGGCCTTGCACTCGCCTGCGCGGGTTGCCTGCGCACCACCACCTTCCGCTGTGACGACAACGCCGACTGCAATGGCGGGCAGTGCGAGACCACCGAGGGCGGGTTCTGCAGCTTTGCCGACTCGAGCTGCAGCACGTCGGGGCGCCGGTTCGGCGATCACGCGGGCCCGAGCTCGAACCAGTGCGTCGGTGAGACCGCCATGGTCGACGGCGGGCCACCGGGTCCCGACAGCGCCACCGACGCGGCCCCGCCGATGGGATGCAAGGCCGCGTACATGACGCTGCCGAACTCCGGCCCGCGCGGCCACCGCTACCTGCTGCAGAACACCAACCTGACGTGGGTGCAGCATCGCGACGCGTGCGCGGCCGATGGCGCGTTCCTCGCGTTCCCCGATGGCGCCGCCCTCGCCGATGCGCGGGCGGAGCTGGCCGCGCTGCTGACGCTCGCCGGCGACAATGTTTGGGTTGGCGTCACCGACCAGGTCGCCGAGGGCGTCTATCGCACGTCGCTGAACCAGCCGGTCTCGGCGATCACCACGATGTTGATCATGATCGGCAACGGCAATCCGAACGGTCGGGACTGCTTCGTCGGTACCGGCACCACGATCACGGATGTGAGCTGCACCGACACACGGAAGGCCGTGTGTGAGTGTGTGCCCTAGGCGCCAAGCCCCCGAGCGGCTCGGGCGCGCGGGCCAAGCCCCCGAGCGGCTCGGGCGCGCGGGCCAAGCCCCCGAGCGGCTCGGGGGCGCGGCAGTCCGGAACAATACCGAGGCGGTTCCCCTGAAGCTCGGCCGGTACCAGATCGTCAAGCATCTGGCCACCGGCGGCATGGCCCAGGTGCTGCTCGCGCGCGCGACCGGCATCGAGGGCTTCGAGCGGCACGTCGTGGTCAAGCGGATCCACGCGGACCGCGCCGAAGACCCGGTGTTCGTGAAGATGTTCCTCGACGAGGCGCGGCTCGCGGCGTCGCTGCACCACAACAACATCGTGCAGGTGCACGACATCGGTAAGGAGAACGGGGAGTACTTCTTCGCGATGGAGTACGTGCATGGCGAGGACCTGCGCCGGCTCCTCATGATGGTCAACCAGAGCAAGGAGCAGCTGCCGCTCGAGCACGTGGTCACGATCGTGACGACGGCCGCCGCGGCGCTGCACCACGCGCACGAGCAGCGCGGCAGTGACCGCAAGCCGATGGGCCTCGTCCATCGCGACGTCTCGCCGGCGAACATCATCGTGGGCTACGACGGCAACCTGAAGGTCGTCGACTTCGGGATCGCGAAGGCCGCACTCCGCCAGAGCGAGGACGCGACGGAGGCCGGCTCGCTCAAGGGCAAGATCTCGTACATGGCGCCCGAGCAGTGCGCCGGCAAGCTCGTCGACCGCCGCAGCGACGTCTTCGCGCTCGGCATCGTGCTCTACGAGCTGACGACGGCGCGCCGGCTGTTCAAGGGCGCCAACGACTTCCTGACGATGAGCGCGATCGTGCAGGGCGACATCCCGAAGCCGTCGACTCACCGCCCCGACCTGCCGCCCGCGCTCGAGGACATCATCCTCAAGGCGCTCGCGCTCGAACCGGCGCACCGCTACCAGACCGCCGACGCCATGCGCGAGGCCCTCGAGCAGTTCGCGATCGCGTTCGCGCTGCGGACCTCGACCAGCGGTCTCGCGAGCTACATGAAGCAGGTGTTCGGCGCGCGACCCGAGCCCTGGCTCGTCGCGGAGGCCGCGGACGACGTCGAGCTCGAGCTCTCGGTCGACTTCGATGGCTCCGCGAGCGGGCTCGCGCAACCTCCCGAGGAGGCGGTCACCAGCCACTCGATCGCGAGCACCGTCGCGCCGGTGCCGGGTGCGCCGATCATGCGCGCCCGGCAGAAGGCGATCACCGCCGCACCTCGCGGCGGACGCCCCGTGCCGCCCCCGCTGGTCGTGCCGGACGCTCCGCTGCGGTCCGCGCCCGTGAAGGACGAGGCGAGCGGGGCGCAGGATCGGAGCTCGACGACCGCCTCGGCAGCGT
>JALZOI010000929.1 GCA_030857245.1 Myxococcota bacterium | reverse complement strand
CGCCGCGAGCGCGACGACCGCGACGGGCAGGCGGCGACCCGCGGGGCGGGGCGCGCGCCGGACGCGGAGCTCGGGGACGTCGAGGCGGAACGCGACGAGGGCACCGAGCGCGATCACCCACGCGAGCTGCTCGAGCCGCGACCACGCGAGGGCCCACGTCAGCGAGATCTTCTCGTCGTAGAGGTTGCCGGGGAAGTAGCCGAGGATCGCGTTGTACGTGAAGACCGGCGGCTCCGAGTAGAACCGGTAGAACGCGGCGAGCGCGACGATGATCGCGGGCAGCTGCGCGACGAACGCGCCGAGATACCGGCGTGGGCCGACGAAGGCGCCGAGCGTGTACCCGACCGATCCGGCGAGCGCCGCCGTGGTGACCGGCATCGTCACGTACGCCTTCACGCCAAAGCCCCAGTCGCACGTCGGCACCCACAGGCCGCGGAACGCGGCGATCGCGGCGGGGATCACCATGATCGCGATCGTCAGCCCGGCGGCGACCGCGGCGCCGCGGGCGAGTGTGCGGCCCGGCCAGCCCGAGCGATCGAGACCGACCGCGGGGGCGCGCTGCATCTCGCGCGCGAGGGCGCTGCCGAGATCGGCGCCCATGAGCGCGGCGAGCGCCGACGCGATCACCGCGAGCTCGAACCCGAGGATGCCGAACAGCGGCACGAGGCCGAGCCCCGCGCCAAGCGCGATCGAGACCGCGACCCACGTCCACAGCCGGCCGAGCAGCAGCGCGGCGAACACCAGCGCACCGGCGGCCGCGATCCCGAGTCCCGCGACCGCGGTGCCCGTCGCCGTCGTGAAGCGCGCCGCGAGCACGCATGCGATGGCGATCACGGCGCTGGTCGCGAGACCGACCCACAGCGGCCGGTAGCGCCGTGGACGGGGAAGCCGGAGCATCTGCCGGATCGCGGTGCGCGCATGCCCCACGTTCATCGGGGGATCCTGGTAAGGTCCGAGCTGGTGAGCGCCGACAAGTCCGAAGCCGCGGAGCGGCGCGCCGACTCACGTCGGCCGATCGAGCTCAAGGTCGAGTACAAGCGGCTGAACACGTTCTTCGCTGACTACACCAAGAACATCTCGCGAGGCGGCACGTTCATCAAGACGAGTCGCCCGCTACCGATCGGGACCGAGTTCCTGTTCAAGTTGCTGGTGCCAGGGCGCGACGAGCCCCTCACGATCCACGGTGAAGTCCAGCGCATCATCGATGCAACCCCCGGCGAAGAGCCTGGCATGGCTATCAAGTTCGTCTACCGAGAAGGTGACCCGCAGGCCGAAATTGCCCGCGTGGTGGAAACCATGATGACCGCCAGCCTGGGTCCCAGGTTGTTTGGAAGGCTCATGGAACACGCACAAAAGCGACGAGGATAGGTACACGTGGCCTCCGCTCGGTTCTTCCGTTATCTCGCGCCGAATCTCATCACGCTGTCCTCGATGATCTTCGGACTCGTGTCGCTGTGGTCCGCCCACCGCGGCGACGCTCCGCTCGCGGCGTGGATGATCATCTACGCCGTCCTCACCGATCGCCTCGATGGGCTGGTCGCGCGCGCGGTGAAGGGCACGAGCGAGCTGGGCATGCAGCTCGACTCGTTCGCCGACTTCCTGAACTTCGGCGTCGCGCCCGCGTACCTCGTGCTCGTCTACCTCTCGGGGCACCCCGACCTCCCGTACAAGGACGGCGGTACCGCGCACACGCTGCTGTTCGCGGCGTGCGGCGCGTACATGCTATGCGCGGTGTTCCGGCTCGCTCGCTACAACGTGCTGTCGGATGACCAGATCCCGACGAAGATCTTCTTCGGGTTCCCGACGACGCTGTCGGGTGGCCTGCTCGCGATCTGGATGCTCGTGATGTTCAAGTACGACCCGCGCGTCGAGCCGTTCGGCGGCGCGCGGCTGTTCGGCGATGCGTTCGTGACGCCGCTGTGGGCGTGGCAGTACTTCCCGATCTTCGTGGTCGTGATGGGCTACCTGATGGCCTCGCGGCTGCCGATGCCGAAGGTCGGCATGACGAAGAACAAGGTCGTCAGCGCGTTCCTCATGCTGCTGGTGTTCACCGGCGCGATCTGCGGCTTCACGATGCACTACCCCGAGGTCGCGTTCGGCATGCCGACCGTGTGGAGCATCATGTTCCTCGTGTGGGGCCAGGCGTCGCCGACGTGGCGCGCGATGTATCCGCCGCCGCTGTTCCCGAAGAAGGAGCCCGAGCGTCCGCTGGTCCGGCCCCAGGCCGACCTCGAGGACATCGTGCTCGACGAGAGCGCCGAGAGTCTGTCGTCGGCTCCGACGATCAGCAAGTCCGAGTAGCTGGAACAAACCGCACGCGCGCGCCAACACCGGGCCCCGCGGCGGCAAGATGGGGGTGGATGGTCGACACCACCGCACCGGTCCCCCCGCACCCGCCGCTGGATGCCGAGGCGCTGCTCGCGCACACCGACTGGCTGATCCGGCTGGCGCGCGCCCTCGTCGGTGACGCGGGTGCCGGCGACGTGGTGCAGCAGACCTTCGAGATCGCGCTGACCCGACCGCCGGAGCGCGCGGGTCCCCTGCGCCCGTGGCTCGGCGGCG
>JALZOI010000928.1 GCA_030857245.1 Myxococcota bacterium | reverse complement strand
GGGGCGCCGCCCGCGATCGGGCAGGCGATCGGTCGGTTCGGCGAGGCGATCGGGATCGCGCTGCAGATGCTCGACGATCTCGGCTCGGTGACCTCGCCCGCGCGGCGCGACAAGGGTCGCGAGGATCTGCGCAACGGCCGTCCGACCTGGCCGTGGGCCTGGCTCGCCGAGCAAGGTCCGTTCGCGTGGTCGCGGCTCGCCGCGATGGAGCGCGCGGTTGCTGCGGGCGACGGCGATCTCGAGGCGCTCGCCGACGCGCTCGCCGACACGATCGGCACGATCGGGCGTGCCCGCGTGCGGGCCGCGCTCGACGGCGCGCTCGCCGAGCTGGCCGGCGCGGTCGGCGCGAGCCCCGTCATCGATGGACTCGCCGCCGAGCTGCGGCGCATGGAGGAGAGTTATGGTTGAAGACCCACGTACGCTACGCGCGGCGGTGATCGGCTCCGGCTTCGGTGGGCTCGCGGCGGCGATCCGCCTCGCCGCCGCCGGGGTGCGCGTCACGCTGTTCGAGGCGCGGGACCAGCCGGGTGGGCGGGCGTACGTCTACCAGCAGGACGGCTTCACCTTCGATGCCGGCCCGACGGTGATCACCGCCCCGCACTGCATCGAGGAGCTGTTCACCGTCGCGAACCGCCGGATGGAGGACTACGTCGAGCTGATGCCGGTCACGCCGTTCTACCGGCTGTTCTGGTCGGCCGACGGCACGACCTTCGACTACGACGGCGACGGCGAGCACATGCTCGAGCAGATCCGCGCGCGGCGCCCCGCCGATGCCGAGGGCTACCTGAAGTTCGTCGAGTACTCGCGCAAGGTCTTCGAGACCGGCTACACCAAGCTCGCGCACACGCCGTTCCCGCGGTTCTCGAACATGCTGCGGGTCGCACCGAAGCTGGCGTCGCTGCGCGCCGATCGCTCGGTCTACGACACGGTCGCGAAGTACGTGAAGGACGAGCACACGCGCGAGGCGCTGTCGTTCCACTCGCTGCTCGTCGGCGGCAACCCGTACGAGACCTCGTCGATCTACACGCTGATCCACCACCTCGAGCGGACGTGGGGCGTGTTCTTCCCGCGCGGCGGCACCGGTGCACTGGTCGGCGGGCTGGTGCGGCTGTTCACCGAGCTCGGCGGCGAGCTCCGCCTCGAGGCGCCGGTGCGCCGCGTGCGCGTCACCGAGCTGCCGGTCAAGCACCTCGTCACCACCGACGCGAAGGCCGACGAGCCGTTCGACTTCGTGGTCTCGAACGCGGACCTCCACCACACGTACACGAAGCTCTACGCCGACGTCCCCGACGCCAGGCCGATGGCGAAGAAGCTCGCGAAGATGGACTGGTCGATGTCGCTCTTCGTCCTCTACTTCGGGACCGACATCAGCTACCGCGATCAGATCGCGCACCACACCGTCGTGTTCGGGCCGCGCTACCGCGGGCTGCTCCAGGAGATCTTCCACGGCCACGAGCTGCCGGAGGACTTCTCGCTCTACCTCCACGCCCCGCACGTCACCGATCCGTCGCTGGCGCCACCGGGCGGCGGTGCGTTCTACGTGCTCTCCCCGGTGCCGCACCTCGGCAACGCACCGCTCGACTGGGCGGCGATCGGCCAGGACTACGGCGACCGCATCCTCGCTGCGCTCGAGCAGCTATTGCCGGGCGTGCGCCAGCACGTCGTGACCCGCCGCCACTTCACGCCGGCGGACTTCCAGTCCGAGCTCGCGAGTCACGTCGGCTCGGCGTTCAGCGTCGCGCCGAAGCTGACGCAGAGCGCGTACTTCCGGCCGCACAACAAGGACGACCGGATCCCGGGGCTCTACATCGTGGGTGCCGGGACGCACCCCGGCGCGGGTGTGCCCGGCGTGATCAACGGCGCGAAAGCGACGTACTCGTCGATCGCGGCGGACTACGGCCTCGCGTACGACGACCGCGACTCGCTGGTCGACCTGCTGGGCGCCGCCGCTGGAGTCGTCACCGGGGGCGGGGCGTGAGCTCGCTCGCGCTGGTCACCACGGCACCAGCGCAGGTGGCGCGCGCGACGATCGCGCACCACTCGAAGAGCTTCGCCCTCGCGAGCAAGCTGCTCGGCCCGCGGCTCCGCGACGAGACCGCGATCATCTACACGTGGTGCCGGCGCGCGGATGACGCCGTCGACGGCGTCGTCGATGCGCAGCTCGATCTCGACGTCGTCCTCCGGCGCCTGCGCGACGAGCTCGACACCGCCTATGCGGGATCGGCCGTCGATCCGGTGCTCGCCGCCTTCGGCGAGGTCGTGCGCGCCCGGCTGATCCCGCGGAGCTACGCCGACGAGCTGCTCGCCGGCATGGCGATGGATGTCGCGGACACCCGCTACGTCACCGTGGACGACCTGATCGGGTATGCCTGGCGAGTGGCCGGGGTGGTCGGGCTCATGATGACGCACGTGTTCGGCGTGGCGGACGACGACGCCCTCGTCCACGCCGCCCACCTCGGCATCGCGATGCAGCTCACGAACATCTGCCGCGACGTCGCCGAGGACTGGGATCGCGGCCGGCTGTACTTGCCCGACGAGCTGCTCGCCGCGCACGGTGCGGGTG
>JALZOI010000298.1 GCA_030857245.1 Myxococcota bacterium | reverse complement strand
TCCCCGTCCCGCGGGCCGAGGCCGGCCGCTCCCACGGGCCCGCCGTCGTCGGTCCACCACATCCAGCCGGTCGCCCACAGGCCCAGCACCCGGACCAGGACCTGGTCGGCCTCGCGGATCCGGGTGAGGCGGTCGCGCGGCTCGTGCGCGACGCTCGGGGCGAGCAGCGCCGCGTCGAGCGCGTCGGGCGCGAACGGGTGGGTCGCCGGATCGACGTCCGCCCATCGCAGATACCGGGCCTGGAACACGAGCCGGTTCGACCGTGATCAGAGGCCGAGCGCGATGGTGACGCGCTTGACGGTCGCGAGCTCGTGCGGGGACAGCTTGCCATCGGACGACGCCGCATCGACCAGCATCTCGAGCAGGGCCCGGCGCTCGTCGACGGACAGGGCGCTGACGATGCCGGCCGCGTGGTCGAGCCCGTGAAGGTCGATGACGTCCTTGCGCTCCGCCTCGGAGAGCTCCAAGCGGTCCATCAGGTGCTCGAGGAAGCCGCGCTCCTCGTCGTGCACCATCCCGTCGGCGACCAGCACCTTCGACACCAGCAAGCACTTCGCCACGTTCGGGCTCATCGCTCGACAGTATCACCGGCCTCGGTGGGGCGGTCACGGCCGCGCACGCCCGCGGCGCCCGCTACTCCGGCATCTTCTCGGTGACGACGGGCAGCGTGAGCTCGGCGCGATTGCGCCACACCGTGACGGAGACCGGCTTGCCGATCGGCGCTTGCGCGACGAGCCACGGCAGCGTGCGGTGATCGACCGAGCGGTCGCCCCACTTGAGGATCACGTCGCCGACGCGCAGGGTCGAGCGAACCGCAGGCGAGCCGGCGACGATGTCGGTGACCAGCGCGCCTTGCTCGCCCGGCAACCCGAGCGACTGCACGCGCTCCCTCGTGACGGGCTGGACCTTGACGCCGAGCCAGCTCCGCGCGACCTGACCATGATCGCGGAGCGCAACGATCACCTCCTTGACGCGGTTGATGGGGATCGCGAACGACAGCTCGCCCGGGCGATCGGAGGTCGCGACGGCGACGCCGATGACCTGGCCCGCGGTGTCGACCACCGGGCCGCCCGCGTTGCCGCGGTGGATGCGCGCGTCGGTCTGGAGGAACGTGCGGTAGCCCATCGCGCGGCCGGGCACGAGCGAGCCCGCGGTCTCGCGGCCGGTCGCCGACACGATGCCGACCGCGGCGGAGACCTCGTCGCCGAACGGGTTGCCGAGGACGACGAGCCACTCGCCGACCTGGAGGTCATCGGAGTCGCCGAGCGGCAGCGCTTGCAGGCGCGGCACGTCGACGGCGAGCAGCGCGAGATCGAGGCGGACGTCGCGGCCGATCACCTTCGCGGGGACCTCGGTGCCGCCGGCGAGCACCACGCGGAGCTCCGACGACGCGGCGGCGATGTGGTCGTTCGTGAGGACGAACACGCCGCCGGCCTCGATCAGGAAGCCCGTGCCGAGCGCCACGTCCGCGAGCGTCTCGGGGGCGCCGGGGAACATCGCCGCGGGGCCCGACTTGACCGGCGTGGCCGCGCGGATGGCGACGACACCGTGACGCGCGCCCGCGACCAGATCCACGAACGAGCCGGGTGCGCTCGGATAGAGGAGGCGGGTCGGGCTCGGGGTGACGCCGGGCGCGGCGGCGCGGGCGTCGAGCCCGACCTCGCGCTCGCGGCAGCCGGCGAGGCTGACCGTGATCGCCGCCAGCGCCGTGACGGTCGCGAGCGCCGCGACGAGCGAGCGCGTCGCCCGCATCTACTTCTGCTTCTGGTGCTGCGCGTCGACGAAGCCGACGCGGAGGTCGTAGATCAGGCTCTGCAGCAGCTTGGTCTCCGACTCGTCGAGGTTGCCGCGGGTCTTGCTCTCGAGCATCCCGAGGACGTCGATCAGGTGCTTCGCGGTCTCGAGATCGATCGACGTGGTCTCGCCGTCGGGCGGCGGCATCATGCCGAGCGAGATCATCGCCGTCGAGGCGAGCGACAGGATGTGGGTCGAGAAGTCGACCGGGCCGAGTGCGATGGTGGGCTCCTCCGGCATCGCGCAACCATACCCCGGGCCGCGGTCGGGGCGCAGCGTGGCCCCAGGATTCCGACGGCGACGGCCGTTTCGCGCGGCGTGGGGCAGACCGCCTCGGGCCGGCCGTGCAGCCGCGGGGCCCGCACGGCGGCGGTCGTTCCGCGGGATGGGGCGGACCGCTGCCAGCGCGGGCGTGGGGCAGGGATCCGTGCAATCGTAGACCCGGTCATGGACACCCTGCGCGATCCCGTTCCGCCGGTCCCGGGGCAAGGCCTGGAGCCGGCCGGCGAGCCCGCTGCGCTGCCGCCGGTCGGCGAGATCGCCGCGTCGGCGGCCCAGCCCGCCACCGGCATCGACGTCAACCAGCTCACGGAGGAGGTCCGCCAGGCGAGCGGGTTCCTCGACGACGTGTTCGCGCAGGTCGGGCGCGTCGTGGTCGGGCAGCGCGAGATGGTCGAGCGCGTGATGATCGGCCTGCTGACCGGTGGGCACTGCCTGATCGAGGGCGTGCCCGGGCTCGCGAAGACGCTGACGGTGAAGACGCTCGCGCAGACGATCACGGCATCGTTCCAGCGCATCCAGTTCACGCCGGATCTGCTGCCTGCCGACATCACGGGCACGATCATCTACAACATGCACACCGGGCAGTTCACGCAGAAGCGGGGCCCGCTGTTCGCGAACCTCGTGCTCGCGGACGAGGTCAACCGCGCGCCCGCGAAGGTGCAGTCGGCCCTGCTCGAGGCGATGCAGGAGCGCCAGGTCACGATCGGCGACACCACGCATCCGCTGCCCGATCCGTTCCTGGTGCTCGCGACGCAGAACCCGATCGAGCAGGAGGGCACGTTCCCGCTGCCCGAGGCGCAGCTCGATCGCTTCATGCTGCTGATCAAGGTGAGCTACCCGACCGCGAGCGACGAGCGCGCGATGCTCGACCGCATGAGCACGCTCGACGTGCCCGCCGCGAGCGAGGTCGCCACGGTCGACCAGGTCCGGCAGGCGCGGCGTGTCGTCGCCAAGATCTACATCGACGATCGTGTGCGCGACTACATCGTGCACATCGTGCAGGCCACGCGACGGCCTCGCGAGTACGGGCTCGCCGAGCTCGCGCCGTTGATCGAGTACGGCGCCTCGCCGCGCGCGACGCTGTGCCTCGCCTCGGCGGCGCGCGCGCTCGCGTTCATCCGGCACCGCGCCTACGTCACGCCCGACGACATCAAGGCGATCGCGATGGACGTGCTCCGCCACCGCGTCGCGCTGACCTACGAGGCGGAGGCCGAGGACGTGACACCCGAGGACGTCGTGCGCCGCGTGTTCGAGTACCTCCCGGTACCGTAGGGCGGCGCCGCCTCCTTCAAGCCATGCCGCTCACCACCGCCGAGCTGTTCAAGAAGGCGCGCAAGATCGAGATCGCCGCGCGGCGGCTCGTCGACGAGCAGCTCGGGGGGCAGTATCACTCGGTCTTCAAGGGCCGCGGCCTGATCTTCTCGGACGTCCGCCCGTACTACGCGGGCGATGACATCCGCGCGATCGACTGGAACATCACCGCGCGGATGAACTTCCCGCACGTCAAGCAGTTCGTCGAGGAGCGCGATCGTACGGTCAACCTCATGATCGACATGAGCGCGTCGGGCTACTTCGGCTCGCAGGGGCTCTCGAAGCGCGACCTCGCGGCCGAGCTCGCAGCGGTCGTCGCGTTCTCGGCGATCAAGAACAACGATCGGGTCGGCCTCTACATCGTCACCGACAAGGTCGAGCGCTTCGTGCCGCCGAAGAAGGGCCGGCGCCACGTGCTGCGCGTGATCGGCGAGATCCTCGCGTTCGAGCCCACCTCGCGCGGCACCGACCTCGCCGAGGGGCTCGATCTGCTCGGGAAGATCGCGCGCCGCAGATCGGTTGTGTTCCTGGTGTCGGACTTCCTGTCGGACGGCTGGGAGCAGGCGATGCGGATCGCGCGCCAGCGTCACGAGCTGGTGCCGGTCGTTGTCGGGGATCCGCTGGAGCGGGCGCTGCCGGCGGTCGGCCTGATCACGCTCGAGGATCTCGAGACCGGTGAGGTCGTCGAGCTCGACACCAGCGGCCCGGCGGGCAAGGACTTCGCGCGCCGGGCGCAGGCGCGCGCGCACCTCCGCGAGCAGGCGCTGCGCCGCCTCAACCTCGACGTCGTCCAGATCCAGACCGACCAGCCCTACGTCGACGCGCTGATCGCGTTCTTCAAGGCGCGGGCGAAGCGCCAGGCCCACGGATGAGGGCATCGGCGCTCTCCGTCGCGGTGCTCGTCGCGCTGACGCTGACGGCCGGCGCGCAGCCGACCGATCCGATGCCGCCCGAGGTCGATGCCGGCGTGGCCGGGGGCTCGGCGGATCCGCTCGCGGGCTCGGCGGGCTCGGCGGATCCCGACAGCAGCACCGCGGGCTCGGCCGATCCGCTCGCGGGCTCGGCAGGCTCGGCGGATCCCGACGCCGGCGCGGGCGGGCAGATCATCCAGCTGCCGACCGACGTCGCGGCGCCCCACGTCACCGCGGCCGCGAGTCCGACGGTCGTGCGGCTCGGCGGCACGTTCACGGTGATCATCCGCGCGACGTACGGCGAGGGCGTCGAGGTCAACCTCCGCGAGCCCGTCGACCTCGGCTCGGTCTTCGAGGTCCGGCGCAAGCTGTCCGAGGACAAGCAGGTCAGTGGCGGCCGGACGACCCGCGAGTGGCAGCTCGAGGTCACGCCGTGGGAGCTCGGCGATCTCGTGATGCCGCCGATCTCGGTGACGTACACCGCGTTCGGGCGCGCCGGGCAGGTCCAGACCAACCGCGTGAAGCTGCGGATCCTCGGCGTGCTCGGTGACCTGGTCGACGATCCGCAGGCCGTCCGTGGCAATGCTCCGCCCGCGGAGCTCTCGGCGCGCGACTGGTTCTGGCTGTGGGTGGGCGGCGCCGCGGCGCTGGTCATCGGCGCGGCGATCGGCCTCGTGGTCTACCGGCGCCGGCGGCGGCGCCACGTCACCGACCTGGTCGGCGGCGTCGTCGCCCGGCCGCGCCGCATCGACATGACGAGCCAGCGCGCGCTCGAGCAGCTGCTCGTGATCGAGCAGGGTGGCGCGCTCGACCGCGACGCCGACCGCAAGACCGGCTACCTCGAGATGGCCGACGTGCTCCGCGACTACCTGGGCGCGCGCTACCACGTGCCGACCGCCGAGCTGACGTCGAGCGAGCTGCTGCGCCGGCTCGCGCACGTCGCGCCGCCCGAGGAGCAGGAGCTCGTCGCGAGCTGGTTCGAGCGCTGCGATCTCGTGAAGTACGGCGGCCTGCGCACGACGCGCGAGGAGGCACATGCCACGCTCGATGATGCCCGCGCGCTGGTGATCACGACGACCCAGCTCCAGGCGACCCCACGCCCGCGCGGCGCCACCCGGGAGGCGGCGTGAGCGAGCGCCCGCCGCACCCGTCGGACGTGCCGCCGCGCAGCGCGGGACTCACCGCGTTCCGCACCGGCTGGCCGTGGCTGCTCGTCCTCGTGCTCACCGCGATCTGCGCGTACGTGGTTCACGGCTCGCTGACCGAGCAGCGCGGGGGCGAGCCGATCGTGTGGCGCTCGCCGAACGCGCTCGTGCTGGCGGCGGGCGGCGTGCTCGTCGGGCTGATCGCGTTTCACCTGCAGCGCCGGCGCACCGCCGCGATGGGGTTCTCGCAGGTCGGGCTCGTCGGGATGCGCGGCGCCGTGACGTGGCTGTCGGATCTGCCGGCCGTGCTGCGCGTCGTCGCCATCTTCGCACTCGCCGTCGGCCTCGCGCGGCCCGAGACGTTCCGCACGGTCATCCATCAGGAGGACTCGATCGACATCATGATCGTGTTCGACATGTCGAAGTCGATGGAGGAGACCGATCTGCCGCGCGATCGCATGGACGCCGCGCAGCGCGTGGTCCGCCGGTTCCTCCGCCGCACGAAGCACGATCGCGTCGGCCTCGTGATCTTCGGCCAGCAGGCGATGCTGCAGTGTCCGCTGACCAGCGACACCAAGCTCGTCGAGCAGATCGTCAAGGACATGACCATCGGCGATGTCCCGGAGCTCGGCACCGCGATCGGCGATGGCCTCGCGATGGCCGTCGCCTCGCTGCGACGCTCCGACGCCAAGAGCAAGGTCGTGATCCTGCTCTCCGACGGTGACACCAACTGGGTCACCCGGTTCGATCCGGAGGAGGCCTCGCGGACCGCGGCCGCGCACGACATCAAGGTCTACACGGTGCTGGTCGGGCGCGAGGAGTCGGACCTGTTCGGCGGGATGTCGGTGAACCCGGCGACCTTGCGCTCGGTGGCGCAGCTCACCGGCGGTGAGTTCTTCCGCGCGACCGACTACGAGTCGTTCGATCGCGGCTTCCAGACCGTGCGCAGCAAGCTCGACACCACGAAGCGCGAGCGCCGCGAGCGCATCCCCGACAAGCAGCTGTTCGTGATCCTCGCGCTGCTCGCTGCGATCCTGATCGCGCTCGACCTCGTGCTGTCCCACACCCGGTTGCGGAGGCTGCCATGACCTTCGTGACGATCGAGCTGCT
The DNA here is from genome assembly GCA_030857245.1 of Myxococcota bacterium. GTDB lineage: Bacteria > Myxococcota_A > Polyangia > Haliangiales > Haliangiaceae > JABFXX01. The sequence goes on along the minus strand of JALZOI010000298.1, from coordinate 1,876 downwards.
CTACGCGGCCTGCGTCGCGCCGCTGCTCGTGATGGCGCTGCACGTCTACGACCGGGCGCGGCGCCGCCAGCTGACCCGGCAGCTCGGCGAGCTGCCCGTGATCGGGCGCGTGATCGCGAGCGCGTCGCCGGGCCGCCGGCTCGCGAAGGACGTGCTGTCGGCGCTCGCGCTCGGCCTCGTCCTGTTCGCGGCCGCGCGCCCGCAGCTCGCCGGCAAGCGCAAGGTCGAGCTGCGCGGGCTCGATGTCGTGATCGCGATGGACGTCTCGAAGTCGATGCTCGTCGATGACGTCGGCCCGACCGCCGAGATGAAGCGCAAGAAGCTCGACTCCACGCGGCTCGCCCGGGCGCGCGAGCTCGCGACCGCGGTGATCGAGGAGCTGCCTGGCGATCGCGTCGCTCCCGTCGTGTTCGCGGGCGCGGCGGCGCACTTCCCCCTCACCGAGGATCACCAGGTAGCGGCGCGCTTCCTCGCCGATCTCGGGCCGAACGATCTGCCGCCGGGCTCGAATGTCGCGCAGGTCATCCGCGCGTCGCGCTGCCTGCTGCGGCCCGACCTCTACGATGATCCGCGCCTGGAGTGCTCGAAGATCGGGCGCCGCGGGCGCGGCGGCGATCCGCTGCGCGGCGAGAGCCTCGATCCGCCCGACGACGACGCCGACGAGGCCAAGCTCGAGCAGAAGGTGGAGCGCGGCAAGGCCATCGTGATCTTCACCGATGGCGGCGAGGCCGATGCCGAGACCGTGCGCGAGGTCCGGATCGCGGGCGAGCTCGGCATCGCGCTGTTCATCGTCGGCGTGGGGACCACGACCGGCGGCATCGTCTACGAGGTCGATCCGTTCAGCGGCAAGCGCGGGACCACGCCCAAGAAGGACGCCACCGGCACCATCGTGACGTCGAGGCGGGACGACGCCGGGATGGCCGCGATCGCCGAGGCCGCGGGGGATCGCGGCCGCTACCTGATCGCAGCCGAGACCGGCGACGAGGTCAACCCGATGCCGATCGTCGAGGCGCTGCGCGCGGTCAATCGCGGGCTCGCGACGCGCCAGGTCAACGAGCAGAAGGACGTCTTTCAGCCCTTCCTGTTCGCCGCGCTCATGCTGCTCGTGATCGACGCCGCGATCGGCACCCGCCGGCGCCGCCGGTATCCGGAGGCCCGGTGAGGGCGACGCGTCGAGGTGATGGCGCGGCCGACCGCGCGTGTCATGATCCGGGGCGTATGCAGGCGGCAGCCCCGGCACGTGACACGGCCGCCGCGCCGGTCGGACGCGCTCGCGGGCTGCGGCGGCATGGCCTCGGCCTGGTGCTGCTGCTCGCGCTCGGTGGCTGGGAGCCGTTCCGCTCGCCGGATCCCGATGTCGAGCGCGGCAACCGCGCGTACGCGGAAGGCCGGTACGACGATGCGCTCGCCGCGTATGGCGACGCCGAGCGCAACGGCAAGGTCGATGCGGCGGGCCTGGCCTACGATCGCGGCACCGCGCTGCTCGAGAAGGCGAAGGCGACGAAGGACGACGCCGAGCGCACGAAGCTCACGGAGCGCGCGATGGAGGATCTGCAGGCGGCGACGCGCTCGAAGGATCCGCGGGTCCGCGGTCGTGCGAGCTACAACCGCGGCAACGCGCAGCTCGGGCAGGACAAGCTCGAGGAGGCGATCGAGTCGTACAAGCAGGCGCTCCGCGAGGACCAGACCTTCGACGACGCGCGCCTGAACCTCGAGCTCGCGCTGCGTCGCCGCGAGAAGAAGCAGCAACAGCAAGCGCAGCAAGGGCAGCAAGGGCAGCAGGGCCAGCAAGGGCAGCAGGGCCAGCAGGGCCAGCAAGGGCAGGGCTCGGGGCAGCAAGGGCAGGGCTCGGGGCAGCAGGGCCAGGGCTCGGGGC
>JALZOI010000297.1 GCA_030857245.1 Myxococcota bacterium | reverse complement strand
GCCCGAGGCTGCGACGGCGATCGAGGCGCCTGCGGATCGCGCGGCGGCTGCGCGGCCGGTGCGGTCGCCGCGCTCGTGGGATCGCTGGCGCCGGTCGCACCGCTCGCGCCCGCACCGATCACGCCCTCCGGTACGTCGGCCCCGGGCGGTCCGGCCTCGGCCCCGCGGCGACGCCGGCGGCGGCGCCGCTTGCGGGGCTCGCCATCGGGACCCGCGGCCCCGGCAGCTCCCGGTTCCGCTGCGTCGTCAGGACCGTCGTCGGTTTCGTCCGTCATGGGGCTCCAGGGGTGCCCACGGGCGGCAACTGGGCGAGCTGCGCGAGCAGCGCATCGATCGCGAGCTGGGGGGTCGCGTTGTGGATCGCGACCGCGGTGTGCCACGACAGGATCGCGTGAGCGCGCGCGGCGGCGCGGCGCGCGCCTCCGACGTCCTGCTGCACGATCGCATGGACGCAGGCATGTAATGCCTGCGCGGCGGCGACCAGCACCGGCGCGGCATCGCCCTTCGCCTCGGAGATCCGGGCGGGCAGGGACGGATCGTGGCGATCGCCGGCGAGCTCCGCCCCGAGGGCCGCGACGCGCTCGGGGCGTGCAGGATCGGCGTCATTGCCAACCGCCGCGCCACCCGCGAACCGGATGCGCTGGCAGCGACTGCGGATCGTCGGTAGCAGCTGCTCGGGCGCCGTCGTGCACATCACGAACAGCGTGCGCGCCGGTGGCTCCTCGAGCGTCTTGAGCAGCGCGTTGGCCGCCGGCGGCGCCAGCGACGTGGCCTCCTCGACGATGAACACGCGGACCGGCCCCTCGTGCGGCGACATCCCGAGCCGCGCGATCACCTGGGTGCGCACGCTCTCGATCGGCACGATCTGCGCGGCGCCCTCGCGGACCAGCGTGATCACGTCGGGGTGGATCCCGCTGACGATCTTCGCGCAGGCCTCGCAGTCCCCGCACGGATCTCCCTTCGAGAGCTGGCACGACAGGGCCATCGCGAACGCGATCGCCGCATCGTAGAGCGGCGCGCCGGTCGGCCCCGAGAAGAGGTACGCGTGCGGCACGCGGTCTCGCTCGATCGCCCGGCGCAGCTGCGCGACGACGTGGTCTTGGCCTCGAAGGTCCCAGCCCGACACGCAGGCAAACTAGCACAGACCCTGTCCGATCCTGGCGCGTGCGGGCAGGCGGCGTTAGGCTGCCGCCCGATGTCGACGATTCCCCGTCCCAAGCCCGGGTCGACCCCTGACCCTGCCGTGGAGAGCCCGACCTTCGCGGCGTTCCGCGAGGTCCCGCGCACCGGTGTCATCTTCTGCACGACCGAGGCGCAGCGCCGCGGCTACTCGCCGACGTCGATGGACTGGGCAAACCTCGGGCAGGGGATGCCGGAGACCGACCAGCTGCCCGGCGGACCGCCGCGGATCTCGGAGCTGCCGGTGCTCGCGGGCGACCAGGAGTACGCGCCGGTCGCCGGCCTGTGGGAGCTCCGCGAGGCGATCGCCGGCTACTACAACGAGCTGTTCCGACGCGGCATGGGCAGCAAGTACAGCGCGGAGAACGTCGCGATCTCGGGCGGTGGCCGCTCGGCGCTCACCCGCGTCGCCGCGTCGCTCGGCCACATCAACCTCGGCCACTTCCTGCCGGACTACACGGCGTACGAGGAGCTCCTCGACGTCTTCCGGCTGTTCTCGCCGATCCCGATCCTGCTCGAGGGCGAGCGCGGCTATGCGTTCTCCGCCGCCGATCTCCGCCGCGAGATCCTCGGCCGCGGGCTGTCCGCGATCCTGGCGTCGAACCCGGCGAACCCGACCGGCAAGGTGATCGGCGGGCGCGACCTCGCGGAGTGGGTCGCCGTCGGGCGCGAGCTCGACTGCGCGCTGATCTTCGACGAGTTCTACTCGCACTACCTGTGGCGCCCCGATCTCGTCGCGCAGGGCATGATCGAGACCGCGGCGCGCTACGTCGAGGACGTCGATCGCGATCCCGTGGTGATCCTCGACGGGCTCACCAAGAACTGGCGCTACCCGGGCTGGCGCGTGACCTGGACGGTCGCGCCGAAGAAGGTCATCGAGGGCTGCGTCTCGGCGGGCTCGTTCCTCGACGGTGGCGGCTCGCGCCCGCTGCAGCGCAAGGCGATCGAGCTGCTGTCGCCGACGCTGGCGATGGCGGAGACCCGGTCGATCCATGCGGAGTTCAGCAAGAAGCGCAGCAAGCTGCTCAACGGCCTCCGTGACCTCGGCTTCACCGTCGACCTCCCGCCCGAGGGCACGTTCTACGTGTGGGCGTCGGCCCAGCACCTGCCGTCCTCGATCAACGACGGCATGAGCTTCTTCCGCGCCGCGCTCGACAAGAACGTGATCACCGTCCCGGGCGAGTTCTTCGACGTCAACCCCGGCAAGCGCCGCGGCGGCCGGCCCTCGCGCTTCAAGCGCCACCTCCGGTTCTCGTTCGGCCCGCAGCTGGGCCGCCTCGAGTTCGCACTCGAGCGGTTCCGCGAGCTGATCGCGACCGCGTCGTAGGAACCCCAGCGTGAGTACCCCCACCGGAGCTGCCGTCGACGCGGGCCCCCCGCCCAGCAGGCTGCGGCGTCTGCTCAAGAAGGCGTGGTGGTTTCACTCGTTCTTCGCCCTGTTCTTCGGCATCGGCGTGATGTTGTTCGCGCGCGCGGGTCTCGCCCACGCGGACAAGATCATGATGGCGTTGTTCGTCTCGTGGTTCCTGATGTTCATCGCCCTGCGCTTCATCGTCGGGCCGGCGAACCGTCACGACGACGAGACGATGACGCGCAAGGGCGTCCGCGTCGCGACGAACTACGTCATCAAGCAGTTCTACCAGCAGATGTTCTTCTTCCTGACGCCGCTCTACGCGTCGAGCGCGACGTGGTCGCTGTCGTCGTGGAACTGGTGGCTGGCGCCCGTGCTGCTGGTCTGCGCCGTGGTCTCGACGATGGACCTCGTGTTCGACAACTTCATCATGGAGCGGCGGCTGCTCGCGGCCGCGATGTACGGCCTCGCGATGTTCGGCGTGCTCAACGTCATGCTGCCGCTGGTCGCCGGGTTCAGTCACATCAACGGCCTCGTGGTCGCGGCCGCGGCGACGCCGGCGTCGGTCGCGCTGCTGTCGTTCAGCTTCCGGCAGGTGGTGTCCCCGCAGGGCGCGCTGCTCACGGTGACGTTGACCGGCGCGCTGCTCGGCGCCGTGTGGTTTGGCCGCATCTTCATCCCGCCGGCGCCGCTCGCGATGACCGAGACCAGCGTCGGGCACGGCAGCGTCAGCAGCTACGAGTGCATGCCGGGGAGCAAGCAGGTGATCCGCGCGCACCAGCTCGACGGCCTGCGCTGCGGCTCGCTGCTGCGCGAGCCCGGCGGGCTCAAGGAGCCGGTCATCCACGTGTGGAGCCACCGCGGCAAGCGGATCGACGAGCGCAGCCCCGAGCAGCTGCCGTGCGATGGCGAGGACGACGTGTTCCGCAGCGTATTCGATGTCACGAAGCTGCCGGCCGACCCGACCGGCGTGTGGACGTGTGCGACGTACACGCTCGGCAAGCAGCTCGTCGGCATCCGCCGGTTCGAGGTCGTCTCGAAGGACGGCACCGTCCCGCAGCCCGCGCCGCGGGACGCCGGTGCGGATCCCGAGACGACCGACGCCGGCGCGGAGCCAGAGCCCGACGCCAACGTGCCGGGCGAGCGCTGACCCGCGGCGATCGCTACAGCGAGCAGGCCCCGGCGACGCAGCGCAGCGGCGCGCAGCACTCCGAGTCGACCGTACAGGCGCCGCACTGACCGCCGACGCACGCCTGGTTGTCGCAGTCCCGGCAGCTGGAGCACCCGACCCCCGGCGGCTGGGCGGGGCACTCCTCGCCGTTCTGGACCGCGCCCTTGTCGAAGTGGATCGTCGTCGGCGTGCTCGCGTCGTAGTAGTTCGCGAAGATCGCGCCGTTCATCTCGAGCGGGTTGGTCACGCGCACCGTGCCGTAGCCACCGTAGAGCAGGCCGTTGAGGTTCGACGAGCCCGACAGGCTGACGGTCTCGCTGATGTTGCCGCCGCCACCACCGCCGCACGCGCCGCCGCTGCACACGCCCGAGCAGCAGTCGGCGTTGCTGCCGCAGGTGCCCGAGCCTTTGCAGCCCGCGCTGCCGAAGTAGAGCCTCGTGAGCCGCGGGTACGCGGGGTTGCCGACCGTCAACGTGTTCGAGGTCTTGAGGACACCGGCCACGAAGATGTCGAGCGTCGCGTCGGGTGCGAGGTCGAAGGTGAGCTCCTGGCTGACGACCATGCTGCCGCCGACGTAGATGGCGGTGCGGCCGTGCACGAAGATCGTCGTCGCGCCCGCGGTGCTAACCTGATCCAGGTAGTAGTTGCCGCAGGGCAGGTCGAGGCGCGACGCCCCGCCCGGCGAGACCAGCGCGCTCGAGCTCAGGCCGATCAGCGCGTTGTCGTTGTTCGCCGGGATCGCGAAGTGCGCGACGATGTTGCGCACCGGGATCAGCTGGTCCGACCTGCAGTCGCAGGGTGGCGTCAGCGCGGTGTCGAACGCCGCCTGGACGCACGAGCCGGTGGTGAAGTTCTGCGGCAGCGAGCCGCAAGCCGTGGTCCCGGTCCGGAGCTGGCCCGAGACGGTCGCCGCGTGATTGCCACCGCCCTTCGTGATGGCGCCGCCGATCATCGCGTCCTCGCCGGCGGCCGTGCTCGGCTCGTTGATCGAGACGAGGTCGGAGTAGTCGAACTTGCCCTTGTTGAAGAACCGCTGGTGGACGATGACCTCGCCCTTCGTGGTCTGGCCGAGCGCGCCGAACACCCAGAAGTCACCGCTCGCCTCGATGCGCGCCGTGCTCTGGATGGTGTTGTTGACGCCGATGCCGCCGCCGAGCGCCCCGGGCACGTACGGGCCCACGCTCGAATCGAAGGCGTCGACGAGCAGTCGGTGGCCGAGCGGACCGACGTTGGTGCACGAGCACAGGCCGAAGCGGAACGTCACGCCGCCGAGGCTGCCGGTGCAGACCTCCTCGCCGACCCCGGTCGGGACGACGATCGGCGGGCCGCCGTTCGCGCACTTCGCGGGGGCGGGCCCGACCGCGATCGCGGGGATGCACTGCCCCTGGACGCAGCCCCGGCCGGCCGGGCAGGTGGTGCCGCAGGCACCGCAGTTCTGGTTGTCGGAGAGCCGGTTGACGCAGGAGCTCTCGGCGCCGACCGTGCACGCGGACAGCGGCGACGGGCAGCTCGCGACGCAGCCGTTGGACACGCAGAACGGCTTGCCCGCGTTGGCGCCGGTGCCGCAGACGTTGCCACACGCGCCGCAGTTGTCGTCATCGACCGCGGTCACGACGCACGCCTGCGGGCCGGGGGCGCCGCAGGACTCCTGGCCGTAGGGGCACTCGCAGCTGCCGCTGGTGCACGTCTCGCCGGCACCGCACGCGAACGCGGGGCCGCAGCCACCGCACGCGGTCTCGTCGCTCGACAGGTCCTTGCAGGCACCATTGCAGCTGACCTGCCCCGTCGGGCAACACCGACCCGAGCTGCACGACTCGCCGCCTCCGCACGAGCTGCCACAGGTCCCGCAGTTACCGGGATCGGCGTCGAGGTTGGTGCACAGCGACGCGCAGGCATCGGGCGTCGCGGCCGGGCAGGCGCACGACCCGCCGGCGCAGGTCGCGCCGAGGGCGCATTCCGCGTTGCACGCGCCGCAGTTGCCCTCATCACTCGCGAAGTCGACGCACAGCCCGTTGCACAGCGTCGTCCCGCTCTGACAGCTGAGCGTGCACGTGCCGGCGCTGCACACCTCGCCGGAAGCGCAATCGAAGCTCGCGTTCGTCGCGCCGCAACCGCCGCAGTTGTCGGGATTGGTCTGCGGGTTCACGCACGTGCCGTTGCACGCGATGGTGCCCGTCGGGCACTCGAGGACGCACGCGCCCGCCTGGCAGCCATGGAACGGGCCGATCGTGCTGCAGTCGGTGCAGCTCGCGCCGCAGCTGTCGTCATCCGTCGCCTGGTTCACGCACGTGCCGTTGCATGCGGCAGTGCCGGCGGGGCACTCGAGGACGCACGTCCCGGCCTGGCAGCCATGGAGCGGGCTGATCGTGCCGCAGTCGGTGCAGCTCGCGCCGCAGCGGTCGTCGTCGGTGGCCTGGTCGACGCACACGCCGTTGCACGGCGCCGTGCCCGGGGCACACTGGCAGGTCCCGCCGGTGCAGACCTCGCCGAAGCCGCAGACGTCGACGCCGCAGCCACCGCAGTGCTGCTCGTCGGACTGCGGATCGATGCAGGTGTTGCCGCACTGGACGTTCGGCAGGTTGCACGGCGCGCCGCACACGCCGTTGTTGCAGACGGTGCCGCCCGTGCACGGCGAGCTGCACGCGCCGCAGTGGGCGTCGTCGTCGAGCGGGTTGACGCACGCGTTGTTGCAGTCCTCCAGCGGGCTGGCGCAGGTCACGGTCAGCTGGCAGCTGCCGGCGACGCAGGTCTGGGTAGCGCCGCACGTGGTGCCGCACGCGCCGCAGTTGGCTTCGTCGGTCTGCGGGTCCGTGCAGGCGTTGTCGCACTCGAGCTCGGGGCTCGTGCACGTCACGGTCGCGACGCACGCGCCGGCGATGCAGGTCTTGGTCGTCGCGCACGCGGCGCCGCACGCGCCGCAGTTCTCCTCGTCGGTCTGCGTGTTCCGGCACACGTTGTTGCAGTTCATCTCGGGGGTCGTGCACGTCACGGTCGCGACGCACGCGCCGCCGACGCAGGTCTGCGTGTTCGCGCACGCGGCGCCGCACGCGCCGCAGTGGGCCTCGTCGGTCTGCGGGTCCTTGCAGACGCCGTTGCAGTCGACCTCGGACGTGGTGCACGTCGTCGTCGCTTGGCACGCGCCGGTGATGCACGACTGATCCGCCGCGCACGTGGTGCCGCACGCGCCACAGTTCGCCTCGTCGCTCTGCGAGTTGACGCAGGTGTTGTTGCACGCGATCTCGGGCGAGGTGCAGGACGTTTGCGTCACGCACGCGCCCGCGGTGCACAGCTGGTTCACGCCGCAGGTGGTGCCGCAGCTTCCGCAGTTACCCTCGTCAGCGCGCGGATCGATGCAGGCGCCGTTGCAAGCGACCTCCGGCGAGCCGCACGAGATCGTCATCGTATCGTCGACGCCACCGTCCGCGGTGACCCCGGGCTTGGCCCTGTCACCACAGGCCGCGGCGGCCAGCAGAAACCAACAGGTTACAACAACCGCACAGGTATACCTGCGATTCCCCATTGCATCAGAGTCGCCCATGGGGGCCCAGGGCTCAAGCCCCTTGGCGAGGGGACTCAGATGCGGATGGCGATCAGCGCGGCGGGACCGAACGAGCCGAGCTCGGAGAGGTCGTCGAAGCCGAGCGAGAACCCGACGTCGACGAACGGGCGCGGCGTGTAGCTGAGCCCGGCGCGCAGCATGTAGATCATCCCGCCGCCGGCGTCGCTCTGGGTGCCGGTCGACGTGAAGTCCTCGAGCGTGATCCCGGCGCGACCGATCAGCGCGAGCTTCGGCGAGCGCTGGTAGATGCCATATCCGGAGATCCGGAAGAAGCCGCGCGAGACGAACGTGTTGGTGTCGTCGTCCGCCGCGCGATTCGCGTTGAGGTGCTCGTACTCGAACGTCGGCGCGAACTTGCTGAGCCGGATGCTCAGCAGGTCATCGAGCCCGCCGACCGCGAACTTCTCGCCGAACTGGAACTTGAGCGGTGCACCCAGCGTCAGCCCGATCGCGGGCGCGCCGCCCGCCTCCGGCCGGTAGATCCAGACCGGCACCCCGACCCGGACGCCGATCCAGTCGCGCACGAGCACCGTGACGTCGAGGCCGATCGCCTTGCCGGGATGGAAGCCGACCTTGTCCGACACGGTCGTCGGGTCGTCGTAGATCCCGCCGGCGACGTAGGTCAGGCCGAGCTGGATCTCGCGGGTGATGCCGTAGCGCGCGCGCAGCGCCGCCGAGCCGCGGTAGCGCGAGTCCGCACCGACGCCGAGCGCCGCGCGCGGCTCGAGCGAGACCTCCGCCATGTTCCTCGGCAGCGTGATCGGCCGGAGTGCCTCCTCGATCGGATAGCCGGTGCGCGGCTGCTGCACCGGGACCACCACCGTCGTGCCGACAGCGGTCGTGGTGCCGCGCGGCGCGTCAGGGTTCTCGTCGCGACCCTCGATGTCGCCGGGCGGCTCCTCGACGGGCGGGGCGTCGACGGGCGCGTCCGGCATCGGCGCAGGCGCCGGGGCGGGGGCCGGCTGCTTCTTGGGCTGGGCGTAGGCGAAGCGGCTCGCGACGCTCCCCGACAGCACCAGACACCCGACGAACGAGACCGAGACCACGCGGCGAACCGTCATGGCGCGCAACATACCTCAACTCGGAGATCGGCTGACGGCAGGGCGGGATCAGCAGTGACCGATCCAGCGCTTGCCGGGCGCCAGCGAGCCGAGCGAGCGTGGTGCCGCTGCCTCCGGTCGTGCGT
>JALZOI010000927.1 GCA_030857245.1 Myxococcota bacterium | reverse complement strand
CGCGATCGGCGCGCCGGCATCGCGTGCCGTCGGGGACGCGACGGCTCCGGATCCCGCACGATCGCCATCACCCGCCAGCGCGCCGTACGCGAACCAGCCAACCACGCCGAGCGCCGCGATGCCGAGCGCGCCCGCGAGGGTCCAGCCCAGCCGGCTGCGGGCGGGCGGCGCCAGCGGAACGCCGGCCGTGTTGATGGTGCGCTCCGAGACATGCGACGGGATCGCGATCGCACCGCTCGTGGGGCCGCCCGGGATCGGCAGGTTCCCCGATCGCGTCGGGGGGAGCACGCCGGGCAGCGTCGGTAGCGGCGTTTGCATCGAGCTCGGGCTCGGCGGCAGGCTCGCACCGTCCGCGCTCGCTGCTCGCGGGTCGTTCGGCAGGTTCGTCACCAGCTCGAGCTGCGTCTCGGCGTCGAGGTGCGAGGGCGCGCGCGCCGCCTCGCCACCGCGCGGCGGCCACGACTCGTCGTCGGAGAGTGCGGGTGGATCGGAGCCCTCGGTGAGGGGCCGACTCGCCACGGTGACCTTGGTCTCGGCCTTGAGCTGCTCGACGAGCAGCGGCGCCATCTCGTGGGTCCGCTGATCGAGCGGGAAGTCGGTATCCGAGCGGCCGCGGGCGCCGCTCAGGCTCGGGTCGATGACGATCTCGCGCGAGGAATCGTCGGAGGCCGCCCGCGGAGGCGGCGGCTCGAGGCGAGCTGGCGGCGGCGTCATCACGCGCGGGATCGCCGGCACCGGCGTGGATGTCGTGCGGCCCGGGCCCTTCGCCAGGGTCAGCTTGCCGACCGGCGTCGGGGGCGGTCCGCTCACCGGGCGGACCCCGAGCAACGTGCTCGTGCCGATGCCGGCCGCGGTCGGCGCCAAAGCCGGCGATGGAGCCGGCGCCAAAGCCGGCGATGACGCCACGCCCTGCGGCACCGGGATCGGCGGCGGCGCCAGCCCGGGCGAGGTCAGGAACGGCTTCGGAAGATCCTGCAGGGTCGTCGACGGCTCGACGAGCGGGCCGGGGTCGGGCACGTGGGTCTCGAGCGTCGCCGGCTCGCCGATGCCGAACGTCCCCCCGCGCGCCGCGACCGGCGCCGTCGCACCCGGGGTGGGCCGCGACCCGGTGCCGACGTCGAGCGCGAGCATGCCGCTGAGCTCACCCTCGTGGAGGGCGGCGATCCGCTCGAGCGTCTGCGTGACCTGCGCCCCGATGTCCTTGCGAGTGCCCGGCACCGGCGCGACGCGGAGCGCGGCATCGAGCGCATCGGCGAGCGCGCGGGCGTCGGGGAAGCGCTCGTACGGCGAGCGCGCGAGGCAGCGCTGCAGCACGCGCACGATCGGGCGCGGCAGCGGCGGCTCGGCGGGCGGGCCGGCCATCACGGCCTGCGCGATCTGCGCCGGCGTGTCCCCGCGGAACGTGCGCTGTCCCGTGACGAGCTCGTACGCGAGCACGCCGAGCGCGAACACGTCGGTCGCGGCCGAGGTCGCCTCGTTGGCGATCTGCTCGGGCGCGAGGTACTGGATGCGATGCGCGAGCCGCGAGCTGTCGATCGGACGCTGCGGCAGCGACGAGGACAGGATCCCGAAGTCCGTGATCTTGACGTCGCCGTCGCTCGTCACGATCACGTTCGTCGGCGACAGCCCGAGGTGCGTGAGGCCGCGCCCGTGGGCGTAGCCGATGGCGCGCGCGGCCTGCGAGACCAGCGCGAGCGCGCCCCCCGCTGCGAGCGCGGCACCCGCGAGCTTGGCCTCGGCGATCAGCCGCAGCGCATCGAGCCCGGCGACGTACTCGACCGCGGTGAACGTCGTCCCCTGGGCGACGCCGAACTCCGACATCCGAGCGATCCGCGGATGCTCGAGGCTGCCATAGCCGCGGGCGGCCGCCGACAGGGCCTGCGCCGTCGACGGGCTCGACGTCAGCTCGGGATGAAAGCGCTTGACCGCGAACTGCCGCTCGAAGCCTGCGACTCCGAACACCTTGGCGCGCGACACCGAGCCACACGGGCCGATCCCGATCGGCTCCAGCAGCTGGTAGCGGCCCACGCGCTCCGTGGCGTTACTCACCGGAGCTTGAATGTACCCGAGCCGAGCCGATCGCACGACGCGTTGCCGGCGCTGAATTGACGCCCGCCCCGCAGGCTCAGTCGCCGGCCTCCTCCAGGGTTGCATGCGGAAGCTTCGTGGCGCTCAAACTTGCCCGCGACCCCGAAGGCTGGCACGACCGAGGGCATGGCGAGCCGCAAGCGACCTCCGGAAACGTCGAGGATCACGCGCATCGCTGCCGTCGCGTTCGCGCGCCGGCAGAGGGGACCGGGCGAAGCTGACGGTGAGGAGGACAGCACGGCGGCCGAAGCACCTCCCGCGCCTGGCGACGCGCCGCAGCCCGGCGACGGCGCAAAGTCGGCGACCAGCAACGATCTCCCGACGACGATCGAGCCTGCGCTCGCGGCGCCGGCCCCGACGGCCGAGGTCGTGGTGCCACCCGATGGCGAGCCGAAGCTCGGCGAGGGCGCCAAGTCGGCGACCCACAACGAGCTGCCGACCGAGCCAGCCGCCGAGCCCGCCGAGCCCGCGAGCGACGTCGACC
>JALZOI010000016.1 GCA_030857245.1 Myxococcota bacterium | reverse complement strand
GCCGACGACCGTGACGCCGGTCGGCAGCACGAGCGGGGCGAGGTGGCGATCGATGTCGGCGGCGAGCGCGGCGAGCTCGGCAACCGTCGGCGGATCGGATCGGAGGTGCCGCTCGGTCAGCCGGACCGCGCCGATCGGGAGGCTGACCGCGGAGACCACGCCGGCGCCCGCGCTGACGATCAGCTCGGTCGAGCCACCGCCGACGTCGACCACGAGGTGCGGCACGCCGGCGAGCGCGGGAAACGTGCGCGCCGTGGCGAGCGCGGCGAGCGCGGCCTCCCGGGTTCCGCCGATCACCTCGATGGTGGCGCCGAGCAGCTCCTCCGCGGGGATCACGAACGCCGGCGCGTTGGTCGCCTCGCGCAGCGCCTGCGTGGCGATCACCGTGGGCTGCACGACCTCGTGCGCATCGAGGAGCTCGCGGTACTCGCGACAGATCTCGAGGCTGCGCGTGATCGCGGCCTCGGCGAGCTCGCCGGTGGCATCGAGGCCCTGGTTGAGCCGCCCGAACCGACACGCATCGACGACAGGCTGTCCCGCCGCGTCGAGGATCAACAGCAGCAGCGTGTTGGTGCCGATGTCGATGACCGCGGTGTTCACAGGCCGATCTGCTTGGCCACGATCACCTTCATGATCTCGTTCGTCCCGGCGTAGATCCGCTGGACCCGAGCATCCATGAAGGCGCGCGCAACGTTGTACTCGAGCATGTAGCCGTAGCCGCCGAAGAACTGCAGGCAGGTGTCGACGATCTCCTGGCTGGTATCGGTGATCCAGAACTTCGCGATCGAGCACTCCTTGACGAGCTGCTTGCCCGCCACGTGCTCGGCGATCACCCGGTCGACGTAGGCGCGGCCCACCTCGGCCTTGGCGAGGCACTCGACGAGCTTGAACTGCGTGTTCTGGAACTTGCTGATCGGCTTGCCGAACGCCGTGCGCTCCTTGGTGTACGCGATGGTCTCCTCGAGGACCTGCTCGCTCACCGCCTGCGCGCCGATCGCCACGCACAGCCGCTCCTGCTGGAGCTTCTGCATCAGCATCATGAACCCGCCGCCCTCGGGCCCGAGCAGGTTCGCCGCGGGGATCCGGCAGTCCTCGAAGACCATCTCGGACGTGTCCTGCGAGGCCATGCCCATCTTGTGCAGGCGCTTGCCACGGCCGAAGCCCTGGCGGTTCGCCTCGACGACGAACAGCGAGATCCCGCGGTGTGCGTTCTTGGGATCCGGGTCGGTCTTCGCGGCCACGATCACGAGGTCGCAGAGCTGGCCGTTCGAGATGAACGTCTTGGCGCCGTTGAGGACATACTCGTCACCGTCGCGCACCGCCGTCGTGACGATTGCCGCCAGATCCGACCCCGTGCCGGGCTCGGTCATCGCGAGCGCGGTCACGATCTCGCCCGACGCGCAGCCCGGCAGCCACTGCTGCTTCTGGGCGTCGTTCCCGAACGCGTACAGGTACGGGACGATGATGTCGGAGTGGAGCGCCATCGCGAAGCCGCTCTCGTACCCGCGCGCGAGCTCCTCCATGATGATCACGGAGTACAGGAAGTCCGCGCCGGCGCCGCCCCACTGCTCCTCGAGCCACGGGCACAGGAAGCCCTGCGCGCCCGCCTTGCGCCAGATCTCGCGATCGACCTGCCCCTGCTCGCGCCAGCGCTCCTGGTGCGGCTTGATCTCGCGCTCCATGAACTGCCGGAAGGCCTGCCGGAACGTGTCGTGATCGGCGCTGAACAGCGTGCGGTCCATGCTCGCGTCTATAACACCCAGGTGGCGGTGCGGCCGCCGTCGCGGCCTGGGTTCCGAGTAGAGTCAAGGCCATGAGCGTCGAGGCCTTGCGCCAGTACACGACCGATCTGGTCGACCACGCGCGCCGCGGCAAGCTCGACCCGGTGATCGGGCGCGACGCCGAGATCCGCCGCACGCTGCAGATCCTCGGCCGGCGGAGCAAGAACAATCCCGTCCTGGTCGGCCTGCCCGGGGTCGGCAAGACGGCGATCGTCGAGGGCATCGCGCTCAAGATCGCGCTCGGCGACGTGCCCGACAGCATGAAGCCGCGCCGCATCCTCGCCCTCGATCTGGCGCAGCTGCTCGCGGGCACCCGCTATCGCGGCGACTTCGAGGAGCGCCTGAAGACCGTGGTCGCCGGCGTGATGGCGTCACCCCACGTCATCCTGTTCATCGACGAGCTCCACACGCTCGTCGGCGCGGGCAGCCGCGAGGGCGCGCTCGACGCGGGTGACATGCTCAAGCCGGTGCTCGCGCGCCGCGAGTTCACGTGCATCGGGGCGACGACCACGGCCGAGTTCGAGCAGTACCTCAGCAAGGACAAGGCGCTGCTCCGCCGGTTCCAGCCCGTGCGCGTCGGCGAGCCGACCGTCGAGGACACCATCGTGATCCTGCGCGGCATCAAGGACCGCTACGAGGCGCACCACCGGATCCGGATCTCCGATGCGGCGGTCGTGGCGGCGGCCGAGCTCGCGGCGCGCCACATCCCCGATCGCTACCTGCCCGACAAGGCGATCGACCTGATCGACGAGGCCGCGAGCCAGCTCAAGCTCGAGGCCGAGAGTGTCCCCGGCGACGTCGCGCAGGCCGAGCAGGCGCTCGTGCGGATCGAGATCGAGTACCGGGCGCTCCAGGCCGAGGAAGGCGCGGCCGTGCAGCACCGCCGCGACTGGCTCGCCCACGAGCTCGCGACGGCGCGCATCGAGACCTCGGCGCTGCGCGGCCGCTGGGACCTGCAGAAGCAGATGGTCGCGGGCATCCGCGAGCTGATCCACACCGAGGAGACGCTCCGGCTCGAGGAGGAGCACGCACGCCGCGCCGGCCGGCTGGATCGCGCCGGCGAGATCGCGTATCGCGCGCTCCCCGAGATCAGCCGGCAGGTCGAGGTGCTCGAGGGCCAGCTGCGCGCGGCGCAGACACCGAACCTCATGCTGCGCGACACGGTCACCGCCGACGACATCCTCGCGATCGTGGCGATGTGGACGGGCACCCCGGTGGCGGCGCTGGTGCCGGCCGCCCCGACCGTCACCACGGCCGACGAGCCCGACGAAGAAGCTGGGCCGCCAAGGCCGCCAAGCGCCGCCAAGGGATAGGTTCGATCGCGTTCGCGTGCGGCGCGTCGAGTCCCGTCCCGTCGAGCGCAGTCGCGTTCACGCCGGATGACACAGTCGACGTCCATCCGATCCTTGGCGGCCTTGGCGGCCTCGGCGGCCAATCTCCGTCGTCCGGCCATCGGGGTTCAGGCCTTGAGGCGCGGCAGCCGGAACCGGGCCTGGCGCACCGCCTCGCGCGAGAAGTCGTTGTCGCGCAGATCGAGCCGCGCGAGGTGCGCGAACCGCTCCGCCTCCGCGTGGATCGCTGCGAGATCGGGATCCTGCAGGTGGCAGCGGCGGAGCGTGAGCGCCTGGAGCTGACCGAGCAGCGGGGCGTCGAACAGCAGGCCGAGCAGGACGGTGGCGTAGCCGTTGACGACGGTCAGCTCGGAGAGCGCCGGCAGCGTCGAGCGCGGTAGATCGCGCAGCGGCTCGGCGATGTTCTCGAGCACGAGCCGGCGCAGGCTCGTCGAGACCAGCGGGCCGAGGATGCCCATCCCGCGCTTGACCTCGAGCTCCTCGAGCGCGCCGCAGCTCTCGACGACGGGCCGCAGATCACCGACATCGAGCGACACCCGCTGCGCGAGCGGGATGTCGCCAAGCACGAGCGTGCGCAGGTGCGCCGGTGCGCCGTCGTTCGCGATCGTGGCGAGCAGCTGGCGGAACGAGCCCTGCTCGAGGTACGGGCTCGGCAGCGTCGGGCTGCCGACCACGAGCTTCGTCATGAACCGCGCGAGCGGCAGCCGCCGCAGCTGCGCGTAGAGATCGTGGAGCTGGAGCTTCGGGACGCGCTGGATCCGGATCTCGTCGGCGAAGCCCGACCGCCACGTCACCTGGAGCGCCGGCCGCGCCGGCGTGCTCCGCGACGGCCGCCGCGCGAACGCGGCGAGCGGCCCGAACAGCGCATCGTGGTGCGACTCGAGCAGCGCGTGCATCCGACGTTCGAGCCGCCGGATCTGCGCCGGCAGCATGCCGACGCGCTGGTGGGCGAGCGCGTGCTGCACCGCGATCAGCTCACCGAGGGAATCCCCTCGCTGCTGCAGCTCGTCGGCATAGACGAGCCGGGCATCGAGGTCGTGCACGGCGTCGGGCGTGTCCGCGAACCCCTCGGCGTGCTTCGCAGCGATCGCGATCTCGTACGCTGCGCGCGCCTGCTTCACGCTCTGGTAGCGGCGCAGGATCCCGTCGAGGCGCACCATCGTGCCCTCGTGCCAGACTTCCCAGGATTCGGTTCCGCGGACGAGGCGCACGACCCCTTCAGGATACCTGGTTCGTCGCCGTTGGCTCAGGGAGATGGCGGCGTGCGCGGGTTGGCAGCTCGGCCGCTGGTGTCGGTCCCCTCGTTCGCGCGGGGCAGCATCTGGCGGAGGTGCCAGGCGACCGCATGCTGGTGGTCCTGAGCCGCTTCGGCAGTCCGCTTGCCGATCAGGGTGACGCCTGCGATGTGCAAGGCCTGGGTCACGAAGGCGAGGCAGAACAGGATCAACGTGGTCGTGGGCGTCAGGTCGAGCACCCACAGGGTGAACGTCAACCCGTTCGCGCCGACCTCGAACGTCGAGGGCAAGATGCCGATGCTTTCGAGGACCGGCAGCACGAGCAGCGGCAGTGCATGTGCGACCACCGTGATCCACGCCGGGTACGAGGACGGTTGCTGCAGGACGCCCGCGAGGGAGCCGATGAGAAAGATCGGCATGATCAGCAGCGGGCTGAAGATCAGGCCCAGCACCATGAGCAACGAGCAGTTGAGCCCGACGAGCACGATCATCCACGGGGTGCGCATCGGCAGCACGTCGCGAGAGAGCCGCAGGCACGCGACGCCCGTCGTGATCGCGAGCCCCAGCAGCACGATGATCGGCCAGCTGTGATGGATCGGCAACACCAGGAAGATGGCGATCGCGGGGACGAAGGCGAGGTAGCCATAGCCCGCGAACTTGATGGCCTTCTGGCGGGTCTCACCGCGCTCGTGGTCCGCGGAGGCGAGCGCCTCGGCAGGCAACGTCGCCGGCGCGTGGAGCAGCAGCCGGCCGAGCACGTACTGCGCCTGCGGGTTGGCCGGGTCGAGCGCGAGGGCGCGGCCGGCTTCCCGCATCGCCGTGGCGCGGGCATCGTCGCTGGGCTCGCCGTGCATGGCGTCGTGCGCTGCCTCCGCGTGCTGCGCTGCGAGCTCGCGGCGGCGCTCGACGTCGCGATCTCCGTCGAGGAACGCCTGGACGCCATCGGCGAGCTGGCGCGCCGTGGGCCGCTGCACGGGATCCGCCGCGGTCGCGCGCGCGCACCAGTCGTCGAGCTCGGGCGGGACGTCGGCGGTGAGCTTGGACGGTCGGAGGATCTCGCCCGCGATCGCCGCGAGGATGCCCTCCATCCCGCGAGGCAGCGCGGGCTTGCCGGCGAGGATCTCGAACAGCACGCAGCCAAGGGCGTAGACGTCGGTCTGGATATCGACGTGGTCGCCGCGGGCCTGCTCCGGCGACATGTACCCGGGCGTGCCGAGCAGATCACCAACCTCCGTGTTCGCGACGTCGTCACCCGAGAGCGGCGCGACCAGCTCGATCGAGTCTGCCTCCGAGACGATCCGCGCGAGGCCCCAGTCCAGAACATAGCTCTCGCCGTAACCGCCGAGCATGATGTTGGCGGGCTTGAGGTCGCGATGGATCAACCACGCGCGTGGGCGAACTCGATCGCGAGACAGATATCGATGAACCGGGCGAGCAGCCGGCGCCGCGGCCAGCGCGCCCGGATCTCCGGATCCGCTGCGCTCAGCACGTCCCCCAGCGTGGTGCCGATCAGCCGCTTCATCACGAAGAACGGGTTGCCGCCCGGATCGATCCCGAGGTCGTGAACCGGGACCACGGCCGGATGGTCGAGGACCCCTTGGACGCGTGCCTCGCGGAAGAATCGACCGATGGTCGCCTCGTCGCGGTGAGCCGACCGGAGCAGCTTGATCGCGACGTCGCGCTGGATCCGGGTATCGCGTGCGAGCCGCACCTCGCCCATGCCACCGCGGCCGATCACCTCACCAACCTCATAGCGCTCGCCCGGATCGATCCGCGTGCTCCGTCCAACCGATGCAGGCTGGCCGCCCCGCGAGTCGGGCAACGTGGCGTCGTCGCCCTGGCTCACCCTGCCAGCGTACACCGGGGGGCCTCGGACGGCCGCGCGACCGCACGCGGTGCACGGGCCACGCGACCTCGCTTCTCGCCGCGCGCGGTTGAGAAACGGCCGGGCCTCCCCCATCCTCCGCCCGTGCCCGAGCCGTGGACCGTCGAAGCGAGTGGCCTGACGCTCGCCGCCTTCGTGAAGGCGCAGACCGGCGCGGCGTGGTCGATCGTCAAGCGCCAGATCTCGAGCGGGAAGGTGTTCGTCGACGGCGCGCCGGTGACGCTGATCGACCACCGCGTCGCGCCCGGCCAGCGGGTCGAGTTGCGGAGCAATGCGCCGCGCCCGCACGATCCCGAGCGCGAGGGCGTGCTCGTCCATGACGACGCCCACGTCGTGGTGATCGACAAGCCGGCCGGCGTCACCAGCGTGCCGTACGAGGAGCGCGAGACCGGCACCGCGATGGACCTGATCCGCGGCGCGTGGCGGCGGCTCGGCAAGGACGCCACGAGCGTGCCGCTCCACGTCGTCCATCGCATCGATCGCGCGACCTCCGGGCTGCTGATGTTCGCGAAGACCAAGCGCGCCGAACAGGGGCTCGCGGCGCAACTCCGCGCGCACACCATCGACCGCCAGTACCTGTGCGTCGCCCACGGCAAGGTGACGTCGCGCCGCATCGAGTCGTTCCTGGTCGCCAATCGAGGCGATGGCCTGCGCGGCTCGACGAAGCGCATCGATCAGGGCAAGCGCGCGGTCACCCACGTCGAGGCCCGCGAGGCGCTGCGCGGCGCGACGCTGTGCGCGGTCCGGCTCGAGACCGGCAAGACCCACCAGATCCGCATCCACCTCTCGGAGGCCGGGCACCCGCTCGTCGGTGAGCCCGTCTACATGCGCGACTACGAGAACGCCGGCCATCGCCTGCTGACGTCGGCGCGGCTCATGCTGCACGCCCACACGCTCGGCTTCGAGCACCCGGTGACCGGCGCCTTCATCTCGCTGACCTCGCCGCTGCCGCCTGACTTCACCGTGATCGTCGACCGCCTCCGCTGAACCCGCGCCGGCGTTCCTCGACGACGCGCGGAGCCAGCGGGCGCGCGCCGCGCTATCGTGCGCGCAGATGACGTTCCCAGCCGACCTCGTGATCCGGTTCGCGACCCCGACTGATTGCGGGACGATCCTCGGGTTCATCCGCGCACTCGCCGCGTACGAGAAGCTGTCGCACGAGGTCGTCGCCGACGAGGCGCAGCTCCGCGCGACGCTGTTCGGCGCTCGCCCCGGCGCCGAGGTGCTGCTCGCCGAGGTCGCGGGGGCGGCGGTCGGCTTCGCGCTGTTCTTCCCGAGCTACTCGACGTTCCTCGGCAAGCCGGGCCTCTACCTCGAGGACCTGTTCGTGCTGCCGGCCGCGCGCGGGGTCGGCGTCGGCCGGGCCCTGATGTCCTCGCTCGCGCGGATCTGCGTCGATCGCCAGTATGGCCGCTTCGAGTGGTCGGTCCTCGACTGGAACGAGCCCGCCCTCGACTTCTATGCTGCCCTCGGCGCGCTGCCGCAGAGCGAGTGGACCGTCCAGCGGCTCACCGGCGAGCCGCTCGCGGTCCTCGCCGAGCACTGGCCGCGGCCCGTCCCGGACCGTTGAACCGCGTGCGCGATCAGCGGACGTGGAGCGTGAGCCCGCGCAGCGGCGCGCCACCGATGCCGTCGCCGATCTCCGTCGCCGCGCCCGTCGCGAGGTCGATGCGGTAGAGGCGCGAGAATGCCTCGAGCCCGCCGGCGGCAGCTCGACGCCGGAAGGCAGCGAGCGCGATGCCGTTGTTGCCCCCGGCGATGTCGAACCCCGAGTGGCTTGGCACCGCGGGATCGTAGAAGACTCCACTCGCCGCGAGCGGACCAATCACCGTCAGCGCGCCGCTGTTCGGCGGCGACTGGATCATCAGCTGTCCCGAGAGGCCGTCGATGACGTACAGCGTCGTCGACGCGGGCGGACCGTCCAGGGTGACGTAGCTGTTGGTGTAGGCGGCGGCGATCGCGTCGATCGCGCCGGTCGGCGACGCGAGCGCGGCGTCGGTGAACACCCGTGGCATCGTGAGGTTGGGGATCCGGAGGTTCTGCTCGTTGGTGCTGACCACGCGCAGCGCACCCGTGCCGGTCGGATCGAAGTCCATGCCGAAGGCGGCGCCGGACAGCGCCGTGAACGGATTGGACGTGTCCATCGGATCGGCGGTGAGCTTGCCGAGGTTGTTCGCGCGCGCCGAGAACGAGTTGACGGTGTAGACCCCGCCGAGGTTGCCGATGCCGTAGATGATGCTGTCGTTGGGGCGGACGTCGATGCTGACGAGCCGCTCGTTGGCGGCAAGTCCGGCGATCGTGTCGACCGGCGGCATCGCCAGCGGATCCTGCATCACCGTCACCATCGCCGGATTGGTGAGCGAGATGCGCACGAGCTTGTTCTCCTCGGTGACCCCGTAGAGGGTGGTCTGCGGCGTGGCCCGCGCGACCCCGAGCAGCGGAGCACCGGCGATGGTGCCGAGCGAGGGCGAGAGCGCGCCCGTCGTCAGGTTGATCGTGTGGAGCTGCGAGCTCGCGCCGACGGTGGTCACGACCGTCGCGGTGTTGTTGCGACCGTCGATGTCGAACCCGATCGGACCGGAGAGGTTGACGCCGAACGGACCGACATCGATCAGCGTGCCGCTGTTCGCCGGGTTCTGGAGGTACAGGCGATCGGTGGTGGCATCGAGGACGTAGAGCGTGGCCGTGCCGGCGCCGGGGAGCGAATCGGTGTAGGCCGCCTCCGTCGCTGTCGAGCCGGCGCCGTTGAGCGCGCTGTCGGCAACGGCGGCGCCGGTCTCGACATCGGTGACGCGGATGTTCTGGCCGGTGTTGCTGACGATCCGCAGCGGGGTCGTCCCCGTCGGGTTGAAGTCCATGCCGAACGCGGTGCCCTGCAGCGGCACCGAGACCGAGATGGCCGGCGAGACGTTGCCGCTCGTCGCATCGACGCGGCGCAGCTTGCCGGTGGTCCCGATCCGCGTGAGCGCATAGAGGACGCCCGTCGTTGGCCGCATGTCGGCGCTGACGACGACCTCGCCGGCGTCGAGGCCGTTGATCGACTTCGACGTGCACAGCTTCGCGGGGTCTGCGCGCGTGAACGTGACCACCTCCGTGGCGGTCACCCCGAAGAAGTCGCCCTCGCGCTGGGTCACCGGCGACGAGGGGGAAAGACTCGGCAGCGCGAACGAGACGATGGTCTCGCCGGGCAGGAGGGGTCCGACGACCCGCTGCAGCACCCCCTTGCCCGAGCCCAGGTCGATCGCATAGGAGCCGCTGACACCGTCGACGGTGAGCACCGCGACCGCCGAGCTCTTGCCGTCCGCGGCGGTGACCACATCGAAGCCGCCGGTCGCGGTGGCATCGAAGCCGAGGCCTCCGACGCCGACCGTCGTGCCGGTGTTCGGCGTCTGCGTCAGGAAGCGATTCGTCGTGACGTCGATCGCGTAGAGCGTCGTGCGGCACGCAGGCCCGATGTTGTTGTTGTGCGCGATCGCCGTGTATCCCATGGAGGTGCCGTTGATCGCGGCGTCGGTCGTCACGAGGCCGGTGTCGACGTCGACCTTGAAGTTCTGCCCCGTGCTGCTGACGATGCGCATCCGGTCGGTGACCGGGTCGAAGTCGATGCCGAGCTCGGCGGGGAGCGCCGTGAAGGGGTTCGTGGTGTCGGCGGGATCGGCGCGCAGCGTGCTCCTGGCAGACGCCGCGCCGTTCTTCGGATCGACCGTGTAGATGCTCGCTCCGTCGGTCAGCGCGTAGAGCTTGCCGTCGGCGGGCCGGAAATCGATGCCGATGATCTTCTCGCTACCGAGCCCCGAGAGCTCGACCTCCCAGCTGAGCCGACCGTACTCGTTGCCTGCGAAGTGGACGAACCGTCCCGCGGACGTGACCGCGTACTTGTCGCCCGGGCCGTCATCGTCGACGATCGTCGCCTGCACGATCCTCGTGTCGAGGTCGGCGCCCGCTGACGGAGAGAGCTCGATGACGAACATCTCGGACGGCTCGACGATCACGTCGTCGACGAGCGAGATGGTGATCGTCTTGCTCTCGGTGTCGCCATCCGCCCAGGTCACCATGCCGGAGGAAGCCACGAAGTCGCTCGCCTCGACGGCGCTGCCACCGGCGGTCGCGAACGCGAGCGAGATGGTGCCGCCGCTGCCGCCGGTCCGGTGAGCCGTGATGATGACGTCGCCACTTTCACCGTCGGGCACTTCCGTACTCAGGGTGATCGTCGATGGACCATCATCGTCAGAACCACCACACGCTGCGGCGAACGCGACGAGGACGCCGAAAGCACGACGAAGTGACGAGTGCATGCCCCCATGCTACGTCGCCCGACCGCGAGCGCGCGATCGGACAGCGTGAGACATCAGAGATTGTGCGACGGCCCCCGAGCGGAATCGCTCACTTCCCCGCGATCAGTGAACACCATCGGAACCGCCCACAGGGTACCGACCGGCCACACGTCGCCGCGGGGCGCCCACACCGCGGTCCAGATCACATTGCGCCCGATGCTTGCGAGCGGCAGCCACGGCCCCGGAGCCTGGGGGTGCTCGACTGCGCACGGAATCCGGCAGATCTTCCCGACGGCCTCGTCGGAGAGTGTAAGAAGCCGCTGGCCCAAGAAGTATGTCCACCATTCTCACCGTGCAGGACCTGCACAAGCGGTTCGGCAATCGCATCGTGCTCGAGGGCGTGTCGTTCGCCATCGGAGATCGCGATCGGATCGGCCTGATCGGCGCGAACGGCTCTGGCAAGTCGACGCTTCTCAAGATGATCGTGAAGGGCGCGGGGGTCTCGGAGAGCGAGGCCGCGCTGCTCGAGCCCGACGAGGGACAGATCACGTGGCGGCGCGATCTCGTGCTCGAGTACGTGGCGCAGGAGCCCCGGCTCGACGAGGCGGCTACCATCCACGCGACCCTCGCCCGGTCGGAGGACATCTACGACTACGAGATCGAGACCGTCGCGGATGCGCTCCAGATCCCTCCGCTGACGTCGAAGATCGGCACGCTGTCGATCGGCGAGCGGCGCCGCGTCGCGCTCGCGCGGGCGCTGCTCGGCAAACCGGACGTCCTCGCGCTCGACGAGCCCACCAACCACCTCGACGTCCGCACCGTCGAGTGGATCGAGGACCGGCTCGCGCAGTGGCCGGGCGCGCTGATCGTCGTCACCCACGATCGCTCGTTCCTCGACAAGGTCGCGAACCGGATCTGCGAGATGGATCGCGGCAAGCTCCACAGCTACGACGGCGACTACACCGAATTTCTGTTGAAGCAGACCGAGCGCCTGTCCGTGGAATCCGAGCACGAGCGGGTGCGCGCCGCGTTCGTCAACCGCGAGATCGACTGGATCCGGCGCGGGCCCAAGGCGCGCGGGGTGAAGGCGAAGGCTCGCATCGACCGCTACGACGCAGCGGTGGCTGCGCGCCCCGTCGGCGATCAGCTGCTGCCGCGCGAGCTCGAGCTGCGGCTGCCGACCGGCCCGCGCCTCGGCAGCACCATCATCGAGCTCAAGGGCGTCGCCAAGCGCGTCGGCGAGGGCGCGGACGCGCGCACGCTGTTCTCCGGCCTCACGCTGCTGATGAAGAAGGGCGACCGGATCGGCATCGTTGGCCGCAACGGGGCCGGCAAGACCACGCTGATCCGGACCATCCTCGGCGAGCTCGCGCCCGACGAGGGCACGGTCGTGCTCGGCCAGAACACGCGCCCCGCGTACCTCGAACAGAGCCGCCGCGAGCTGGTGGCCGACAACACCGTCGTCGAGGAAGTCGCCGATGGCTACGACCACGTCGAGCTGGAGGGCGGTCGCGTCCACGTCAAGTCGTTCCTCAAGACGATGGGGTTCCCGCCGACCGTCGTCGACTCCAAGGTCGGCCAGCTCTCGGGCGGCGAGCGCAACCGGGTCCAGCTCGCCAAGCTGCTGCGCCGCGGTGGCAACGTGCTCGTGCTCGACGAGCCGACCAACGATCTCGATCTCGTGACGCTCGGCGCGCTCGAGCACGCGCTGCTCGCGTTCCCCGGGTGCGCGCTGATCGTGTCGCACGATCGATGGTTCCTCGACCGCGTCGTGACCGGGATCCTCGCCTTCGACGAGCTGCCCAGCGGCGAGAGCAACGTGACGTTCTTCGAGGGCAACTACACGAGCTACCAGGCCAAACGCCGCCGCTGACGGAGCCCTCGCGACGACAGGGAGTTCGTGGCCGAGCGCGCTGAGCACGCCGCGGGTTCGACGCGTTCGAAGAAGTCGACACGCTCCAGGCCGCGCGTCGGTGCCAGCAGCGAGCACAAACAGAAGCGCCGGGCCGCCCTCCAGGCGTACGACACTGCCGATGCGCTGCGGAGACGTCGAGACGATGCGGTACACCCAGCGCCCACGTACGGCTGCGAGGACCGCGAGGAGATCGAGGGGTTACTCGTCTCCGCGGGCCGACACCTTCCCGCCTCGTGGTCCGTTCGGTGAGCGCGACGCAAACGTGCGATGAGTGCGGGTCGTCGTACTACGTGGGCACATCGAAGATGACGGCGCTCTGCCCCGAGTGCTCGCACCTTCTCTACGGCTACCCTCCCTGCAAACGCCCGATCACGGCCCCCTCTCAACCCGCGATGCGCACCTTCGCCCGCTCGAAACAGACCCAGTCCGGAAAGTTGGTGCCGAGCCACTTCTGCAGCCGATCGGAGACGAATGAATCCGCGCGCAGACGATGGCGACACAGGTCCGCGCGTGGACGCTTCCCGAGAACCACCCAACCTCGCTGTGACGGTGTCACCACAACCGTGGTCGGAACCAGCTCCCAGAGGCGACCCATCCCCCGTGACAACTCGGCCGAGTGACGTCTGCGAAGGATGTAGTCCTCCGGCTCGCCGGTCTGCGGATACATCTTGGGCTCGTCGCTCGCCTTGTCCCAACGCTGCCACTCGAGACGCAACGGGCCGGAACCCAATGCCGACGAACTCGGCGGCTGCGAGTGCCTTGCGCACGTGATCGGTGACGAGGATGTCCCCGATTCCGGGGAACGTGATTGGTGGAAGAAACGGTGCCGCTCGCTCCAGCTGGAGCTTGTCGCCCGCGCGCGGCAGATGAGCCGTCATCCCGTGCACCAGGATGTGGCCGTAGTCGCCCCATGGCGCCTCCGGCGGTCGCGGTACGTAGAACATGAGCGAACAGTATCGGGATCCGGCGGTCCGGATCCCCCTCGCAGCGCGCTGCCTGATGCAGCGTGCGGCTCCTCAGCATGTGGTGTTCTGTGTGATCATTTCGGCATTTGCCAGATCCGGACGCGCGCGGCACGCGACGCCAACATCATCTCGCTGACCGCGATCACCCCGGGCGCGACGGCGACTGCGTGGGGACCATCGGCGCTGCCATCGAACCGCATGATGCGCGCCATCGTCCTGGCGTTCGTGACGAGCACCTCGCGGTGCGATGTGCTGATCACGCGTCGGGCCGCGTGGCGAGCGCCTCGATGCGACCGTGCGTCGTCTTGCTCGTGAGCCGCTTGCCGCTGCGCGTGAACGTCTGGACATCACCCGCTTCGCTGCCGAGGACGATGCGGTCCGCCGTCAGCGTGCAGGCGGACACGCGCACGCCCACCGGCTTCACGGTCGCCTGAACCGCGCCCTTCGGCAGGCCGAACACTCGCACCGTGCTGCCCTTCTCGGACATCGTGCAGACCACGACGCTCTTGCCATCGGGCGCGAGCGCGGTGCTCTTGATCGAGCCCTCATCGCCATCGATGACCTGGATCGAACCCTCGAGCGCGAGGTCGGGCAGAGAGAGGAACGTCAGCTGTCCGGACCACGCGACGGCTCGCTCGGGTCCGTGCCACGGACGATCGATCACGAGCAGGCGGCCATCGCTGGTCGTCGCTGGATGCGCGTAGATGTCGGGCGGGGGATCGAGCGTCGTCCGGGCCGTTTGCTGGCCGGTCTCCACCGACCAGACGCTGACGAGCCCGCTGTCCTGGACGCTCCACGCGTGCTTGCCATCGGGCGTGAAGCCGAGGGCGCGGACGCTCGAGCGGTCGACTCCGGCGAGCCGAGCACGCTCCGTGCCGTCGAGATCGACGATCCGGACGTCGCCCTTGTCGGGGGCGATCGCGATCGACTTGCCGTTCGGGTGTGCGGCGATCTGCGTGAAGGGCTCTTGTGCGGGGACGACCGCGACGTCCTTGCTGCGGCCCTCGAGCGCGGCGAGGGTCGCCGCTGGGATGGCGAGGCGCTCGGCGGCCGGAACTGGAAGCGACAGGCCGCCCCAGACGAGTTGCTCGGGTGGCGCCGGGCACGTGTGATCGGCCAGGTAGAACGCGTGCGAGATGATCGGCTCGACCGAGGGCTCGGCGAGCGCGAGACTCGGCGTGACCTGCACCATGCCGAGGCGCGGGCACGCGACCTGGCCGGCCATGAGGCGCGTGGTGATCGTGTCCGGAACACCTTCCTGGTGGTGATCCTCGATGAGGATCACCTGCCGCTTGGCGTGCGCGAAGTGGCGGATCACGGTCCGCGACGGGGTCGCGAACACCGGGCCGCTGTCGGCGACCTCGACGGGCGCCGCCGAAATCGTCTCGCCCCAGTACCGCAGGGCTAGCTGCTTGGTCTTCTCGCCGACGTCGAAGAACAACAGGTAGTGCGCATCGCCCGCCGGCGCGCCGCCGAACGAGGTGACGTTGCCGCTCGCGTCGAGGCGCTTGACGTCGCCGATCGGAAACGCCGTGCCGCTCTGGGGATCGATCGCCTCGAGATCGTCGGTGTCGATCGCCAGCGCCTGGAAGTCGGCCTCGACCGCGAGCCAGCGCCGTCCCGCCGCGAGGGTGGGTCCGCCCGCGTAGCGCCATGCGCGAGCGAGCTGGACCGTCCCCTTCGCCGCCTTTGCGGTGGCGCGGTCGCGCGCGGCGATCGCCTCCACGTCGTCGAGGATGACGGGCGGCAGCACCAGCGCGGCGCCGGCTTCACCAGCAGGGCGCGTCTGCCCCTCGACCTGCGACGGCGGCTGCTCCCGGCGTGCGCTGCACCCGACGAGCGAGAGGAGGATCGGCAGCGGCCACACGCGCACGCGCTGCTCATATCACGTCGCCTTACGTTCCCACCGCACGAATGCGCCGGCCGGCGATGGGCTTGATCCGCGCCCGTAGACAGGTTGTTTACGCTGCCATCTGAGCTTCTGTGGTTCGTTCTCGCTCGTACCGCGCCGGGCTCACGTAGTCGCGAGTCGGCCGGAGCTCGCGTGGCGGAGGCGCGACGTCAGTGATGAATCAACGCGGCGTCGGGTGACCATCGAGCCGCAGCTGAAACAGGAAGTAGCAGGGACGCACGCGCCGTCGAGTCCATCTCCGATCCTGGCGCAGACGTAGTCGTTGCGACAGGAGCGCGCGGCGTTGCAGCGGCCACGACTGAGGAGCTCGGCGTGGCGCTCGAGACAGATGCGGAACGTCGACCTACCGGCCAGGCAGTCGGCGAAGCCAGCGCCGGCGGTGGGGCCGCAGATCTCGCCAGGTGAGGTGATCGCGTCGCACGGGCTGGTGCACATCCCGTTCGGGAAGCCGCCGACCGGCATCCGGCAGACGTAGCCGGCGGCGCACCCGAGCTCGGTCCACGGCATGACCATCTTGTCGAGCGAGTGGTGGTCCTGCAGGACGACGTTCCGGAGGCACGGGTCGCCGGCGCGGCGTTCGTCCGGAAAGCAATGGCCAAGCTCGGTCTCGCCGACCGCGGGATCGATCGCCTGACAGCTCAGGCCGTCCTCGCAGATCCACGCATCGAGCGAGCGCGCGCCGGGCAGCGAGCACAGATCGCCGTACCCTGCGCGGACGCTCGTCGGCGCGAACGAGAACGGCCGGTCGACGATCGCCGCAGCACCGCGCTCCACCTGTTCGAGGTACGCGAGGCGCCGCGGTAGCTCCGTGCGAAAGTGTCCTGAGCCGGCGAAGAACACCGCGTTCAGCGGATGGGTACCGTCTCGATCCTCGCCGACGAAATGGAAGCCGGCGATGGTGCGGCCCTGGTGGCACCCGACGCAGCTCAGATCGTCCAGCCGGCGCAGCACGGCCTCCGGCGTCCGGACGTGGCGGTGCGTGGCGTGATCGAGCGCCGCGAAGTCGGCCGGGTCGAACACGGCGTCGAAGGGCCGGTTCTGCATCCGGGCGAGGCCGTGCGGCGCGAACGAGCTCACCTGTGTCGCCAGAAACCGATCGGGGATCACGATCGTCCCGTGTTCGATGGCGAGGAGGTTGTCCCGGAGGAACGTGAGGAGCTCACCACGCAGCGCGGGGCTCGCCGCCAGGCGGTCGATGTCGGGCGTGTTCTCGAGAGGCGCGCGGATCAGGCGCCCGCCGCGTTCGTGGAAGACGCGAAGGACGTACTCGGCGGTACCGCCGTGCTGGTTGCGGATGGCTGCGGCGGTCCGGATGACCTGATAGTTGGTCTCGATCGCCTTCATGCGATGGAGGTGGTCCGCGCGGAGCGGACCCTCGGTGCGGAGCCACGTGGCGGTCGGTACCGGGGGCAGCCGCCACTCGGCGACCAGCTCGCGACAGGATCGCGTGCCCGGCTCGAGGAGGTAGACGACGTTGACCGTGAGCGGCAGCCGGCTCGCGACTTTCGGCGCGCGGTAGGCGAGCCGGTGCCTCGCCACCGCTGTGTTCGCTCGGACGTCCCTGACATGGCTCGATCGCCGGCTTGGCACCGTGCAGCTGCTTGACCTCGGCGCGCGGGGACGAAGCCGACGTAGCACGTCATCGGCACATTCTACGGCGGCCGTTCGCTGTCACCCAAGCGAGTGCCCTACGATCGCGCCATGCCGAAGTGCTCCACCTCGTCGTCACTCCATCCGTCGTTCGTGCCCATAGCGCTGTTCGCGGCGCGGCCGGCGTTCGCGTGGAAGGGCGAGCACGCGCACATCGGGCCGCCCCACACTGCCAACGCCGTCTACAAGAAGCTCGCGAAGCACTCGTACTGCGGCACGCTGGCGCTGATTTCAGGCGTCCTGCAGTGGGGCGCCTCGGCGTTCGCGTCCGTTCGTGACGTCGGGCCCCACCTCGAGCTCGCGAAGCTCCACTTCCTGGTGATGGAGCCGGTCCAGTTCAAGGATGTCGACTGGGTCGAGCTCCGCGTCGAGCTGCCGACGCAGCGCAAGGAGGATCAGGCGCTGGCCACGTTGTTCCGCCTTGCGCGGCAGGCCCTCAACCCCGTCCGATGGCTCGACTCCGACGCGCGACCGACCTCGGACCTGTTCCACCTCGTCTACCTGACCCGCCATGTCCTCGCCCTCGCCAAGCCGCACCGGGCCGCATTCGACCGCTGGCTCGAAGAGGCGACCGCGCGGACGCTGGGGCGCGGTGGGGGCACGTCCTTCAAGGCAGTGACCGGCAACGTCGCGCGCGATCGCACCTGGGGCCATCCGCTGCCGCCGGCGATCCTCGAGCGCGATGTCAAGCCGGCCGCGTTGCTCGCGGAGCGCGCCGGGATCGCAGCCGACCTGAAGCGAAACCGCTTCTACGCCCCGGTCGCCTCGTACCTGGACAAGCTCTCGAAGGCCGACGCCGCGATCGTCAAGGGCCTCGGCGTGAAGCGGATCCAGGATCTCGCCGATCACGCCGAGTCCGAGCTGGAGCCCATCGACGCCCGGGCCCAGGCGATCTTCAAGCTCGAGCTCGCAACCAAGGGCCTCGAGTTCCGCGCAGCACCGGCGCGCGCTGCCGAGGCGACCAAGCCCGCCAAGGTCACCAAGCCCGCCAAGGCGACCAGGCCTGCCAAGCCGACCAGGTTTGCCAAGGCCTGACCTGGCTCGTGCTCGCCGAGCCGGGTGGCGTTCGACACGCCGTCGCTGTGCTCCAACGAGCTCTACGGTCTGCGCCAGTACGCGCCGCGCTCGGCGCTGTCGCCGGTGCTCGCGCCGCCCATGCAACGAGGCCGTGAGCCTTTTTTGTGGATCTAGTGAGGCTTGCAGGTCGTCGCCGGGCGACTTCGCCATCGGGCTACTGGTAGCAATCGCTCGGGCAGCTCAAGCGCGTCTCGCTGCCGCTGCAGCGGAAGTCACCGCACTGCTGCGCGGGACAGCCCGTCGTGCAGTCGCTCGGGCAGAGTCACAGCTCTCGACTGATTGGCGTCAATTACTTCTGCAGGCCGCAAAAGTAATTGTCGCTGATCAGAGCTCCAGAGTTCATACCGTCGCTCCCTTTGAAAGTTGGATCTCGAAGCGCAGCGGCAGGCGTTTTTGATCACCGGGGAGAGTCAGGTTGCGTTTGTTGAGGGCATCGAAGAGCGTGGCGATGGCATGACGTTCGGAGCGGTTCGCGGCAGGTGCGAGCTTGACGAGGATCGCGTCGGCGGTGACGGCGACCTTGCCGGGCGCGGCGAAAATGTTCGCGACGACCTTCTTGGCCTCCCGTGGCCGCGTCGTATGCGGCGCGATCAAGGCGGCGAGCTCGGACTCGACATTCGCGCAGACGATTCGCAGGACGTCGATCACAGTCTTGAGGTGGCCGGTGTGGCGGACGAGGGTGTCGGCAAGCTCGGTGTTCTCGACGGGTGCGTGGGTCGGAATGAAGGGCCGCAGCGATTCGATCGTCGCCTGCCGTTCGAGCGACTCCGCGAGGTCTTGTTCGATCGCAGCGCGACGCTCACTGTTCGCTGGCCGCCGGGCGAGCAGTCGCCGCGCATCGCCTTCGGCGACGCGTGCGAGTCGAAGCGCTCGATCGAGCCGGCGTCGCACTGGATTGGGGATGATCGTTCCCGGCGGATAGCGCTCGACGCTGCGGTCGTCGAGCTGGTTCATGCCCCATCGCTCGGTGCCGTGCTTGAAGCCGTTCTCTTGCCGCCAGCGGTGCCAGAGGATCTCGACGATCCGCTCCGCCGGGAGCTTCGAGCTAGCCAGGAAGTTCACCTGGCGGCCGTCCTCCGCCGGACCGCGATGCGGCGGATGCGACCACGGCCCGCGCCGAGGTTGCGCAGCCGGCTCTCGTGCAGGCCCACGTTCTCGCCGGCGATCGTGGTCGCGGTAAACGCCGTTGCCGCCAGCTCGGGATACGGCTTGCGCTCGTAGGTCACGAAGTCGAATTCGGCGTCGCGCAGGTCGGCGAGTGGCTCGGCGAAAGCACCCGCACGATCGAAGGCGAGCAAGACGCGCTCGCCGTCGAGACCCTCGCGGATTCGCTGTGCCAGTGGCACGAGCCACGCGGTCAGGCTGTCGTGCGACGTCACAGCGATCCGAAACACCGGGCGACCATCCTCGTCGTGCACGTAGTAGTCGGTCACGCCGGGCAGGACGCGCTTCTCCTGCATGCACCAGCCTTTGCGCACGACCTGTTGCCCCGTGTACGGACGCAGGTGGTTGTCGACGTAAACACGGCCGGCCCCTCGTCGGTCTGCGCAGTCTTCAGCAGTCGTTGCGCCATGCGTGCATCGAGCGTCACGTCGCCCCCGGTCTGTGCGATCAGCCGGCCCAGCAGCCGACGCACTCCGCTCGCGCTCGGCACTCGGCCCGCGCGCAGCAGTGCCGGCCCCGACGGAGTGGCCAGCCGACGTACGCCCTCGACGCAGCCCTGACGGATCGCGAGCGAGCACATCACCGCGTCGAGCGCGATCCGCAGCCCGTCGCGATGCTTGTCGCCGAAAGCGTCGCGCGCCTCGGCGTGGAGGCCCATCTCTGCCGCGAGCGCGAGCAAGATCCAGCAGCCGAGGTGCTGGACCTCGCGGCTGCTGTGGATCGACTGTGCCGTCATCGGCACGACGACCGCGACGCCCTCGTCCTCGGTCACAGCGTTAGCGACCTCGTTCGCCGCGGTCGCCGCCGGCCACAGTACCTGCTGCTCGTCGGTCGCTGGCGCCGCGGTCGCGCTGACCACCTCCGCGGGCGACGATGCGTCGAGCACGATCCCCTGCGCCTCCTTCCACCGCTTGTGCTCGCGCCAGACGGTCGTGTACGCGCATCGGCCGCGACGCGGCTGCTCGCGAAACACCACCTTCGGCTTCATCCCCAACGCAAACTGCGCGCACCACGCCGCACGCTGCTTCGCCGTCACGTCGCTGTTCGCACCCTGGCGCAGGAGCAACACGGCAGCGAGCCCGCCGGCCTCCGCTTTCCGTCGCAGTCGCCGCAACTGCTCCTCCTGGATCCCGAACGCCGTGGCCAGCCGGCCCAGATGTACGCCAGAGTTCGCGATCGTCACCATCAACACGTTGCGTTGGCCACGCTCCCGATCATCGTCGTCGTACTCCCCCAACAGCGCGCCGCCGACGAACACGCTGCAGATCGCGCCGCGGATCACCACACAGCCGCTCGACGAGAACGCGCGAACCTCGAGGCCGGACGGGCGGTGGCGCGTATCCAACGGCAAGGCGAGAGTTTCCATCGCCGGGGGAACAACGCACAGCCCTTCCGGATTCCCTCATTCTCAAGATTCGATCCGAGCCTCCCAACCCCGCGTCATCCGATCACTTCACGAGCGACGGTATGAACTCTGGCGCGCCTGGTACCAAGTCACCAGCTCGAAGCGACGTTCCGGTAGTGTCTTCAGCGCGCCATGCTCGTCGGCAAACATGTCGATCGGTCGGCGGTGCGTGGTGCCGTGGTGCCGTTTGTTCGCGATCTCGTCGACCCAGCGCACGAGCTCGCGCTTCGTTTCGTCGGCGTCGGTGCTGTCACGCCCGACGAAGAAGTTCCGCTTTACGTACTTCACCGCCGACTCGACCTTCCCCTTCTTCTTCGGCGCGTAGATGGGCGCGGGATCGATCTTCAGGTTGTAGTGCCGCGCCAGCTCGCGGTAGCTGCGGTTCAGACTGGCGGCGCCGTCGACGCCGAAGGCGGCTCTGATCACCGCGGCTTTCAAGTTGTCCGGGACGATGGTGCCGACCACGCCGCCGAGCTCCGCGAAGTGCCGGTCCATCAGCTCTTCGATCTCGCCGATCGTCATGCGCGTCTTCACGTCGCGACGATACCCGCCGCCCGCCTCGCTCCCCAAGGCGCATGCCCCTGATCGCCCCTCCCCGTGCGCCTCGCCCCTCAACCGCATGCCCCATGCGATCGCTCCGTCTCCGCGTTGCCAAGGCGCATCCCCTCCCGCGATCCCCTCCCCGTCCCCAGGGCGTATGCCCCCTGCGATCGCCCGCCTTCGCGGCACCGGAGTCCCCGACGATGATCTCTCGGCAGCGTCGTCCCGAGAACGTCATCGCCGCGATCTCGAGCCGCGATCTCGCGCCGCGATCTCGAGCCGCGCCATCGCGAGCTCGCCGGCGCGACTCGCAATGCGACGCGCCCCCGGCTCGGGGTCCTTCGCGGAGAGCGGAGCCGGAGGCGCGGGGGCCCCCCAGCGACGTGGCGCGCAGCGCGCACGTCGCGGGGCTCACCGGTGGTCCAAGCACACCGCTCGCCGCGGCCGCGAGCACCGCCGCCCCAGCGGAGCATCGAACGCCCGGTGGCGTCTGGTTGCGAGGAACATTGCATCGCAACGCTCCTTACTTGACGACGATCTCAGTGATGCGCACGCCTCCTTGCGTGTCGCTCTTCATGGCCGGAGGAACGGCGGACAGGGACATGTTTTCCCAGTGGGGGGCCGAACCAGTGAAGAATCCGATCGTCAGCGAATATCTACCGGGCTGTTCGAACTGCACAGATACGCGGTCCGCGATCATGTCGCCCGCGCGCCACTGCGAGGTCGGGCACCAACCGATCGCCGGATCATGATCCCCGTTTACGCGCGTCGCCTGCGAATCGAAGTGCGCGAAGATACGCCAGTCGCGATCAAGCGGTTTCAGTGTGCGGTACACGAGCGTCATCTCGATCGGTCTGTTGGCGGTCATCGTCGATGGGAGGACCCAACCGACGAGCTCGATCTGGCGACTCCAGACGACAGACGTCGATGGTCGAACAAGGGCTGTGGGGATTTCACGCGCCCCCGCGCCTTCGCATGGCGGTCGCTCAAGCACGAGGGCCACGTTCGTGGCGCCCGCGGAGACAGTTTGTCGGACCGCGAGCCCGAGGCTTTCGACTTCAACGTAGTAGTCGCCGGGCGAGAGATCATTGATCCGGAAGCGGCCATTCTCGCTCGTGATCGTCGCCAGGTCCCTCTGGAAGCCGTTCCCGCGCTGCGTGCGATTGACCGCGAACGCCCGAACTGCAGCGTCCGCCACAGGCCCGCCGTCGCGTTCAGTGACCGTGCCGTTGATCTCCTGAAGGGTTGCCTCGACGACGAGACGCACGCCATCAATCCGTGCGTCGCCGTCGCGCAACTCGAACGTCGGTGGTTGTTCCACGAACCGGAAGGCGTGCGCTGTTGCGCTCGCCGGGCGCACACTCGGTGTATACGCACCGCCCACGAGCCCACCACAGCTGAAGGCGCCGGTCGCATCGGTCAGACAGTCCGAAGCAGCTCGGAAGTCCACCGCGACACCCGAGACCGCATTGCCGTGAACGTCCACTACGTGGCCTGCGATGCTACCGCCCCACGCCAGCTCGATATCGTATTCGCGCGTCTCGGCCGGGCCGAGGTCGACAGCCCGATCCTGGGCGAACATCGCGCCGCGGCGTCGATCGTCGCTGTAGAAGCCATACTGCCCGGGCTCGAGTCCGCGTGCTTCGTACCGGCCGGTTTCATCCGTAGTCACTCCGGCTCGCGTCGGTCCATGGATGCCGACGCGCGCGAACGGAACCGGAACGCCGCGCCGGCGCACGGTCCCACGCAAGATGCCCATCGGCTCGACGACAACCTCGACGACGTTGTGATCACCCTCGGCGACGCGAATCGGGCCCGAGGTCCGTTTGTACGGCCTGGTCTTCAACTCGACATCGCCGACGGGGACGCGCCCTAGGACGAACGACCCGTCTGCCTGTGAGATTGCGATCTCGCTGTTCGCTGCGACGGTAACGCCCGCGATGGGAAGCCCGCTGGAGAGTACTCGCCCGCGGACAGTTCCGGTTCCCGCCGCACGCAACTCGATGGTGCGGTTCTCGGCCGCCTCCAACTTCAGGTCCACGGGTCCGGTTGCTGCGCGGGCGCTCGTCGCGGCGATCTTGTACTCACCAGCCGCGAGGCCGGAGACGCGAAACCCTCCGTCACTGTCGCTAACCCCCGTCAGCGATACGCCCCGCTCGGGTGGTACCGACGCCGCGGGGCCTGTCACGTCGATGGAGATCTGTGCGCTCACCATCGGTTCGCCGTGGCCGTCAACCACGCGGCCGGACACCGTGGCCTCTGGTGCCAGGACGAAGTCGTGGTGCATACGCCCGGGCGGCGCTAGTGGCACCGCGATCGTGCCGAACCCGTGAGCACGCACGACCACACGGATCTCAGCGATGAGCGCAGCCGTTGGTAAGGTGCACAGCTCGTAGCTGCCGGTTCGGTCTGTTTCGACGCCAATCACCCCCTCGCGAAACAGCTGTGCACCCTCGATCGGCGTACCGGCGGCATCTACGACCTTGCCATGCAGGCTCGCAGCACAGTCTTGCAGTACCAACTCGACGTCATGCGGTGCTGAGGGATCACGCAGATCGATTCGTCGGATTGCGGCCAGCTTGCCCGGTCGCGATGCACCGAGTGTGTACTCGCGAGGCGGTTGTGCACCGAAGGTGAAGCGACCGCTTGGATCGGTCTCGACGACCCGGGGGGACAACGGATCTGCGAGCAGGCGAACGGTTGCACCGGGTACCGGCGCTCCGTGCATCGAGACGCGCCCTGAAATCTCGCGCGGTGGAACACCTTCTTGTGCAAGCCACGCGAACGCGAGCGGTGTGAGCGGTGTGAGTGCTGGCGCCGACGCGTGGACGCCAGGGACTTGAGCACGAGGGTCAAATCGCTCAGCAGATATCGCCGGGTTGCCGGATTGCAGAGCTGAGGTACCCACGGCGATGATGGCAATCATGCACGCCGCCGCCGCCGCGATCGCAAGCGCGAGCGGAATGATCGGAACTGCGGGTGAAGATCGCGGCATCACGAGCGGCGCGAACGCGACGATCCATGCGCGACGGTCGCCGCGATGCAGCGCATCCAGGTCCGTGCGCAGACGAGCAAGAGCCTCCTTGAGTCGCCAGCGCACCGTTCCTGCCGGTACGCTGAGCCTGCGCGCGATCTCGGTTGGCGTTAACCCTTCCCCGAAGCGGAGAAGGATCGTGGACCGAAAGGGCTCATCGAGCTCGCTCACCAGCCGCGCAAGCACCTGCTGCAGCTCATGGCGTTCGAGAAGTTGTGCGGGCGATGGCACCTCGTTCTCGCCGAGGTGCGCGACAACCTGCTCGCGCGCGGTCCGATGCGCATCGCTGCGCCAGCGCAGCCGTGCGGCATTCGTCACTACTTTGCGCAACCACGGTCGCACGCCGTGATCACCGCGCGGCGGTCTGCGCAGCGCGGCGACCCACGTGTCCTGGACGAGATCGTCGGCGCCTTCAGTGACCAGGCTGCGCGCGAGCTGACGCAGCCAGCTCGTGTGCTCGAGGAGTTCGCGGGGATCGACGGTAGCCATTGCCTACGTAGATGCAGCCGAAGCCGCAGCGTTGGCGACGATCGCACGCTGGCTCTCCGACCGGCGCCTACGTCACCGATAACATGCCCGCGGCGAGCTGGCAGTCGTGAACCACCGATGCTCGCAGCAGCCCACTTTGGTTGCCCTCTCGTGCGAGCGGCCTCGCTCTTTCACACGGTGGCGGGGTTCGTTCCGCACCACAGCGCCATGTTCCCCTCCTCGTAACGCAGCTCGACGTCGACAAAGCCTGCGCACTCGAGCGCGCGTGGCTGATCGGCGCGTGCAGGCGCGAGGGCACGCAGCTTCGTCTCGGGAGTCAGGTAGTGATCGGCATAGAGCAGTACGCCACCGGGCTCGAGCACTGTGCGCGCGCGTTCAAGCAGCGGCAACAGATGCCGCTTGTGACGCGTCTCGTGGGCAGCCTGCAACGTGACGATCGCATCGAAGGTACCCAGGTCGGCAGGCCACGCGGGCTCGCGGAAGTCGCGCGTCACGAATGTCACGCGATGGGAGAACTCGTCGAGATGCTCGGCAGCAAGCTCGTGCATTGCGGGCGAGAAGTCGAGCGCGAGATACGTCTCCACTTCGCAGTGGAGGAGGATCTCTCGCGCGAGCTGGCCCGGCCCGGAGCCGAGCTCGAGGAGGCGTAGCTTCGGGCGCCCCGCCAGCGCGGCGCAGAATGCGGCGAAGAACCGCGGCCGATAGGGACGCCTGATTCGGGTGTCCTCGATCCAGGTGCGTGCGGTCGCGGGGTCGCGGAAGTCGACCCGAATCGGCACGTCGTCGCCGTCGTCATCGCTGCTTGTCACGTCACGTTGGTTGTACCGCAGCCCGCTGATTCCGCGCCAAGCTCACAACTCCGCGACGGTACGCATCGCGATCGTCTTCGTCGTGCCGCCACGGAGTACCGTGATTGCCGAGCCACTTCTGCAGCCGCTCGGAGACGAATGAATCCGCGCGCAGACGATGGCGACACACGGATCCCTTCGGAGCGCGCTGCATGCGGAGCGTGCGCGTCGTCAGCGCCCGGTGATCACCAGGGTCAGTGACTCGGCTCGCGCTGCGCGGGCAGCGCGTACGTCACCGTCGCGTGCGCGACCAGATCGTCGCGGCCCTCCGACCGGAGCTCCACGGTCGACACCGCCAGCCGCCGTCCCAGCCGCAACATCCGCGCCGTCGCGATCACGTCGGCGGGCTTGGGGCGCGCGAGGAAGTGGATGTCGAGATTCGCCGTGGCTGCGCCCATCACCGGCCCCGCCAGCGCCAGCGTCATGAAGTATGCCGCCGTGTCCGCGAGCGCCATCATGGCGGGCCCCGAGATCGTGCCGCCCGTCCGCAGCAGCTGGCTCTTGAACGGCATCCGCAGGCTCAGCGCCTCGTCACTCAGCGCCTCGATCCGCGAGAAGTTCCGCCAGTCCGGGAAGTGCCGGTCCATCAGCTCTTCGATCTCGCCGATCGTCATGCGCGTCTTCACGTCGCGACCATACCCGCCGCCCGCCTCGCTCCCCAAGGCGCATGCCCCTGATCGCCCCTCCCCGTGCGCCTCGTCCCTCACTGCATCGCTTCCCTCCGATCGCCCGCCATCCCCGTCCCCAAGGCGCATGACCTCCTGCGATCGCCCTCCCGTCCCCAAGGCGCATGCGCCCTGCGATCGCCCTCCCCGTCCCCAAGGCGCATGCCCCCCTGCGATCGCTCCGCCTTCGCGGCACCGGAGTTCCCGACCTTTATTGCTCGGCAGCGTCGCCCCGACGAAGAGCGGCATCACCGCGATCGCGAGCCGCGATCTCGAGCCGCGAT
>JALZOI010000926.1 GCA_030857245.1 Myxococcota bacterium | reverse complement strand
GGGCGCGGGCCGGCTCGCGAAGATCGTGCTGGTCGGCGGCCCGACGGTGATGCCGATGGTGCGGGCTCGCGTCGCGGCGCGGCTCGAGGCCCCGCTCGCCGAGGGCCACGATCCGATGACGCTGGTCGCGCAGGGCGCGGCGCTCTACGCCGCCACCGCCGGGCTCGACGGCCGCGCGCAGACCCAGGTGGTCACGCCCGGTGCGCACCAGGTCTGGCTGCAGTACCCCGCGGTGTCGGCGGATCTCACCCCGCACGTCGTCGGCAAGTTCGTGGGCACACGCGCTGACTCCGCGCCCGCGAAGGTCAAGCTCGTCCGCACCGACGGCGCGTGGTCGAGCCCGGAGGCCACGGTCGGTCCCGACGGCACGTTCCTCACGAGCGTCACGCTATTGCCGCGCCGCGCATGCACCTTCGACATCGAGGCGCGGACCGCGGCCGGCGAGGTCGTCCCGGTCAGCCCCCCGGCGCTGACCATCGTGCAAGGCCTGACGATCGGCGATCCGCCGCTGTCGCGCACGCTCGGCGTCGCGCTCGCGAGCGGGCACGTCCAGGTCTACCTCGAGCGCGGCGCGCCCCTCCCCGCCCGCCGCACGTTCACGCACCACACGATCGAGACCGTCGCGAAGGGCAGCTCCGACAGCGTGCTGCGCATCCCGATCGTCCAGGGCGAGATGAGCCAGGCGCACCTGTGCCGGCTGGTCGGGACGCTCGACATCGGCGGCGATGCGGTCACCGACACGGTGCCGACCGGCTCGGCCGTCGAGGTCACGATCGAGCTCGATCGCGGCGGCCGGCTGTCGGCGCGCGCGCTGGTCCCGGCGATCGGCCAGGTGTTCGAGCACGTCGCGCACCTGCTCGTCCCCGACGCCGCCCCCGAGGCGCTCGACGCCGCGATCCGCGATCTCCGGCGCCAGCTCATGGAGCTCCGCACCGATGCGTTCCGGCATGGCCTCGGTCAGGTGATCGAGCGGCTCGATCGCATCGAATCGCGGCTCTCCGAGGCCGAGCGCGACATCGACGCGGCGCACGGCGGCGATGCCGATGCCGCGCAGCGTGCCCGCCGGGCACTGCTCGACGTCGACGGCACGATGGCGGAGGCGGATCTCGCGCGCAAGTGGCCCGAGCTCGACGACACCGCGCGCCACGTCGCGATCTCGGCGTCGTCGTCGGTCGGCCTCCACGGCTCCGACGCCGAGCGCGCGCTGCTCCAGGAGGTCCTCGCGGCGATGGACAAGGCGCGCCGCGACAAGGACGCCGCCGAGCTCGAGCGCCAGATGAAGCTCGCCTCGCGGCTCTCGAACGCGGCGTTCAACCGCACGCCCGAGGCCTGGGAGCTCTACTTCGAGGATGTCGCCTCGGACATGTCGACGATGCGCGACCTGCCGCGCGCGCAACGCCTCGTCACCGAGGGCAAGGCGGCGATGGAGCG
Organism: Myxococcota bacterium; assembly: GCA_030857245.1. Classification (GTDB taxonomy): domain Bacteria; phylum Myxococcota_A; class Polyangia; order Haliangiales; family Haliangiaceae; genus JABFXX01. The sequence goes on along the minus strand of JALZOI010000926.1, from coordinate 1,143 downwards.
CAGCGACACCGAGGAGCTGCGCCGCGTGGTCAAGGCGCTGTGGCAGCTGCTCCCCGAGGACAGCGCAGCGCGCAAGAAGGGTTTCGACTCGGGCGTTCGATGATCGCGGACAATCCGTTCTTCGTGCTCGGCCTGGCGCCCGAGGCGAGCCGCATCGAGATCGAGCGCGAGGCGCAGAAGCTGCTCGGCATGCTCGAGCTCGACTTCATCGACGCGAAGACCTACCCGACGCCGGTGGGCCCGCAGCCGCGGACCTCCGAGGCGGTCCGGGCGGCGGTCGCGGCGCTCCGCGATCCGTACCGCCGGCTCGTCGCCGAGCTGTGGGCCCGGCACGCCCCGGCGATGCGCGACGCCGCACCGCCACCGCCGAACACCGTCGTCACGCAACCGGGGCTGCGCCGCCGGCTCGGCTGGAGGCCGTAGATGTACGCGCTCCCCTATCTGATCCTGGCGCGCATCCACCAGGCCGCGATCGCCGCGCGCCGGCGCGATCGGTCCTGGCTCTACCTCGCGTGGTCGGCGCTGGCCGGCCTCGTCGGCGCGCTGATGATCGCGCTCGGCGTCGTGTTCGTCGTGCTGCTGTGGCAGCTCGACGTGTGGCCGCTCGCGATCGTGGTGTTCCTGATCATGATCGCGCCCGTCGTCGCGTCGGCGGGCACGCGCCACGTGTTCGTGCCGCTCGGCTGGGTGCGCTGGGCCTACTACGCGGGCATCGCCTCGCGGCCGGGCACCGACGCGCCGGCGTACGGCCTGTGCTGTGCGGGCTGGGCCTTCGCGCATCGCCCCGACGGCGATCGCGAGCTCTGGCTGACGACCCGCCGGGATCTCCGGCTGCCGCTCGGTGACGCGGAGGTCGTGGTCACCGGGTTCATCGCTGCCGGCAAGGGCGACGCCGACACCGCGCGCATGCTGCTGCATTCCGTGGGGATGCTCGTCGAGTCCCACCCCGCCGTGCGCGAGCTCGTCGGCGAGTGGCTCGCCGTCGATGCGGCCGAGCGCGGTGCGTGGGGCGAGCTCGCCGACGCCGCGGCCGCCACCCGCTGGCCGGCCTCGCCGCTGACCTACTTCCTCGAGGGCATCGCCGCCCATCGCATCGCCGCCGACGGTGCGCCCGGTCGCTTCGAGCTGCGGGCGCGCTGGTTG
>JALZOI010000925.1 GCA_030857245.1 Myxococcota bacterium | reverse complement strand
AGCGCCGGGTCGGCGACGATCGGCGCGACATCCACTGGCGCTCGAGTGCGCGCTCCGGCCGTTTGCTGGTCCGCGAGTACGAGGACGAGCTGGCTCGCCGCGTGGTGATCGGCGTCGACAACGCGCTGCCGCTCGACGTCCGCGAGGCCGCGCTCGATGGCGCCCTGACGCCCGCCGCCGAGGCCCAGGTCGCCGCGGTGGAGCGCGCGATCAGCGTCGCCTCGAGCCTCGCCGCCACGTACCTCGAGGTCGGCTGGACCGTCGAGCTGTGCGCGCGCGGCCTCCACGTGCCGTCGGGCATGGGCCGCATGCACGAGGCGAAGATCGGCCGCGCGCTCGCCCTCCTGCCCTACGTCGGCGACGACACCGCGTTCTCGCCGATCCCCGCGCGCGTCGAGTCCGTGCTCGTCACCCCCCGCATGGTCGCCGCCGAGGGTCGCCCCACCGCGACGACGGTGATGGACGTATGAGGGCGGAGACGAAGAGGATTGGCCGCCAAGGCCGCCAAGTGCGCCACGAGTTTTTGATCGAAGAGGGCGCTCGCCGAGCGACCCCACGCATGGGTCTCCCAGCTATTTCCCTTGGCGGCCTTGGCGGCCAATCTCCGGATCGGGAGCTCACGCCGTGAGGTTCGCCGTCGCGCACAAGGCGGCCACCTACCTCATGGTGATCTTCGCGTACTTCGCGATGGTCACCGGCGGCAGCTTCTCGCCGGCAATCGCGTTCGGCGGGTTCACCGCGCTCGTGGCGTCGTGGTGGTGGGAGCCGCCCCGGATCCGCTACGAGACGTGGGGCTGGGTGTGGACCGTGCTCTCGCTGTTCGCGCTGGTCTACAGCGTGCTGACGGCGGTGCTCACCGGGGACTTCCTCGGAGTCGGGGCGCAGTTCCTGATCTGGCTGATCGTCGCGAAGGCCTACAACCGGCGCGCCGCGCGGGACTGGCAGCAGATGTACCTGCTCGCGTTCCTGATGCTCGTCGCGGGCTCGGTGCTCAACGCCGAGCTGACGTACGGCCTCGCGTTCCTCGGCTTCGTGATCTCGTCGACGTGGGCGCTCACGCTGTTCCATCTCCGGCGCGAGATGGAGGACAACCTGCTCGTCAAGCACGCGGCCGATCGCGCGTCGGAGCGCGTCGAGGTGCGGCGCATCCTCGAGTCGCGGCGGATCGTCGGGCCGCGGTTCTTCGTCGGCACCGCGGCGCTCTCGTTCGGCGTGTTCCTCGGCGCGGCCATCGTGTTCCTGTCCCTGCCGCGGGTCGGCTTCGGGTTCTTCCTCAAGACCCGCGGTGGGCTCACGCTCGCGGGGTTCTCCGACGGCGTGAAGCTCGGCGGCCACGGCGTCATCAAGAGCGATCCGACGGTCGTGATGCGCGTCGAGATCGAGCCCAAGGTCGGCGCGCGCAGCGCCCCCGAGATCCACTGGCGCGGCGTCGCGTTCGACCTCTATCGCAACGGCGAGTGGACGCGCAGCAAGCTCGCGCCCGAGACCCGGCAGACGCTCGAGTGGGAGTACAAGACGCCCGAGGGCCGGCTCGCGATGCGGCAGCGTGCGCGCCGCACGCTGCTGTGGGCCGATCGCGCGCTGCCCGAGGCCGAGATCGACGCGCTCGCCGCGACGACGGTGAAGCAGGAGATCTGGCTCGATCCGCTCGACTCCGACGTGCTGTTCGGCGCGAGCAACCCACGGATCGTCGAGTACCCGAACGTGCGGCGCCGGCGCGGCGCGCAGGTCGAGCGCAACGACGAGGTCCGGCTCGAGCATGGCAGCACGATCCACTACACCGTCTACTCGGAGCTCGCGTCGCCGCCCGCGGACGAGCTCCGCGCGGCGCAGGGACCGCTGCCGCCCAACTACGCGGTCTATCTGCAGCTGCCGCCGGAGATCACCGCGCGCACCCGGGCGAAGGCTCTCGAGATCACCGCGGGTGCCACCACCAACTACGACAAGGCCATCGCGATCCAGGCCTGGCTCGTCAGCAACCTGACGTACACGCTCAAGCTCGAGGAGCCGGGCACGCAGGAGCCCGTCGACTTCTTCCTGTTCGACCGCAAGCAGGGCCACTGCGAGTACTTCGCGTCGGCGTTCGCCGTGCTCGCGCGCGCCGCGGGCATCCCGGTGCGGCAGGTCAACGGGTTCCTCGGCGGCGAGTGGAACGAGTACCAGGGCTACGTCGCCGTGCGCGCCGGCGATGCCCATTCGTGGGTCGAGGTGTTCTTCCCCGGCGAGGGCTACCAGGCCGGCGACAAGCGGATGCCCTCGGGCCGCTGGGTCACGTTCGATCCCACGCCACCGGCGGGCCGCAGCAGCGAGCTCGGCCGGGGCGGCGCGGGGTGGCGTGCGAAGCTCTCGCGCTTCATGGACACGGTCCGCTTCCAGTGGTCGAAGTGGGTCATCGACTACGACCTGTCGTCGCAGCTCGAGCTGTTCCGGGGCGTCGGCCGGGCGCTCAAGCGCAGTGCGACCGCGGTCAAGGCCGCCTTCGTCGACGCCAAGGACTGGGCGGCGGAGCGCTGGCCGATCGGCCTCGCCGTCACGGCCGCCGGCGCCGGGCTCCTCGTCTGGCGCGGGCGTCGCC
>JALZOI010000924.1 GCA_030857245.1 Myxococcota bacterium | reverse complement strand
AGGCAGAACGCGACGACCGCCCACGCGAGGGCCGGGTGAGCCGGAGCGCAGCGGAGGCGAGAATTCGTGCGACATCCGGCGGGGCCGCGGGTTATCCGGGCGATGCGTACCTACCTCGCGAGCTTGCTCCTGGTCACGGCGTGCGGCGGCAGCGGCGACAGCGCCGACGCCGGCAAGGCCCCCGACGCCAGCGTCACCGCCCCCGACGCGCAGCGGCCACCGAGCAGCGACGCGGCGCTCCCGCCCTCGGGCGCCGCGATCGTGTTCATCACCAGCAACTTCTACGATGGCGACCTCCGGACGGCGGGCGCAGGCGCGACGGGCCTCGAGGGCGCCGACCAGCTGTGCCAGCTCCACGCTGACGCCGCGTCCCTGCCCGGCACGTATCGCGCGTGGCTGTCGTCGAAGACCGTCGACGCGATCGATCGGATCACCGGGCCGGGCCCGTGGCAGAACACCCGCGACGAGATCGTGTTCCAGAACCGCGCCCAGCTCCAGACCCATCCGATCAGGACCGTCGGCTACGACGAGACCGGCCGCGCCTTGTATCCGCTGGTGTGGACCGGCACGGACGTCGGCCGGGAGGCCCCGCCGCAGTTCAGCTCGGACCCGACCTCGACGTGCAACGACTGGACGAGCAAGAGCGGGGCGACGCCGGGCGCCACCTACGGCGACAGCGGCCAGAGCAGCAGCGGTGCCTGGAGCCGCAACGGCTACGACGGCTGCTACGACACGCACGCGCTCTATTGCTTCGCGATCGCGAGCTGATCGACCGGGCTCAGAGCCGGAGCTCGAGGATCTCGACCGCTGCGGGCGACGCGTAGCGGAAGGGCACGAGCGAGTAGCCGACGCCGGCGGTGACGATCACGGTCGTCGTGCCGAGCTGGTAGCGGCCGTCGATGTACACGGTCTCGAGCCGCGCGAGCGGGACGTGGACCACCCCGAGCACCGGGTTCACCTGACCACCGTGCGTGTGCGCGCCGAGCACGAGATCGACGCGGTCCTTCACGAGCGCGGCGACGTGCGCATCGAACTGGTGCGTCACCAGGATCGAGTAGTCGGCGCCCGCGAGCCCGGCGATCAGCGCCGCGATCGTCGGGTCATCGGTGCGGTGGAGATAGTTGTAGTCGAGGAACAGCACGCCGATCCGCTTGCCAGCGTGCTCGAACCAGCGGAGCTGGTTGCTCAGCATCGCGACGCCCTCGGCGGCGAGCGCGCGCTCGATCTCGCCGACGCTGCGCTCGCGATCGAGGTAGCCGAAGTGCTCGTGATCGCCGCGCACCGAGTAGGTCCCGAGGCGGCTGCGCAGCGCACCGGCCGTCTTCGCGGCGGCGGCGATGTAGTCGGGACCGGTGTTGATCCAGTCGCCACCCGAGAGCACGAGGTCGGGTCGGGTGGCGTTGATCCGCGCGACCACGTCGGCGGCGCGCGCGGCATCGGTGTGCGCGTCCTGCTGGATGTCCGCGACGAAGGCGATGCGGAACGGCGGGCTCGCCGCGCCCCGCGGCCCCGCGGTGCCGCGCTCGACCTGGTGATGACGCACCCGCAGGGCGTCCCGCTCGGCGACGACGCGGATCGGCGTGTACAGCGCGAACCCGAGCACCACCGCGAGCACCGCGATCGCGCGGACCCGCCGGGCGACGGCGACGCTGCGGCGCCGGCGCAGCACCGCGTGCACGACCTCGAGCAGGAGCAGGTACGGCAGCGCCTGCAGCATCGCGAGCAGCGTCACGTAGAACGGGTAGACGAGCAGCCACGTCGACATCGGGCCCTCGAAGCCGAGCAGGGTGGCGCGGTCGGTGAGCAGGCTGAAGCCGATGGCGCCGATCACGAGCAGCGGATAGCCGAACAGCAGCCACGCCAGCACCCATCGCACCCAGCGGACGCGGCGCTCACGGACGCCGAGCTCGGTGAGCGCCCCGGCCACCCGCCACCGCGCGTAGAGCCCACCCACGAGGAGGATCGCGAGGCCGATGCCGACGAGCGCGAACCACATCTGGTCAACTGGTAGCACGCACGGATCGCCTGGCCACGTCGCCCGACCGGACTGCGAGAGCTCCCCCCGGCTGCGCTAGACTCCGGGGCGATGGAGCTCCGAGCGGCGACGGTCGACGACTACGACGCGTATGCGCGCCTGGTTCCCGAGCTCGGCGTCGACGAGCCGCTGCCCTCGCGTACGCGGTTCGCCGACGAGCTCCTCGGGCGCGCCCTCGTCGCAGTGGACGCCGGCACCGTCGTGGGCTACGCGCTGTTCGAGGTGCTGAGCGACGTCGGCTACGTGCGCAACGTCGTCAGCGCGCCGGCGCGGCGGCGCAGCGGGATCGGCCTCGCGATCATGCGCGGCTTGCACGCGCGGTTCGTCGCGGCCGGGGCCACCGCGTGGTGTCTCAACGTCAAGCCCGACAACACCGCCGCGATCGCGCTCTACGAGCGCTGCGGCCTGCGCACCGCGTATCGGTCCTGCGCGCTGCGGCTGCCGCGCGCCCGCGAGCTGCCATCGCCACCCAGCGACGTCTCGCTCGTCCCCGTGCCGGCGGACGCCGACGCGATGGTCGAGCCGGCGTTCGGCTTGCTGC
>JALZOI010000923.1 GCA_030857245.1 Myxococcota bacterium | reverse complement strand
CACCCGGGCGGTCCACACAGCGCGTCGACCGCGTTGGAGAGGTTGGTGAGCAGCTTGCCGCGCTTCCAGCGCTGGATATCCGGGGCCGCGCGCGAGTCGAGCGTGGCCGCCGAGAAAGTCGCCGCGAGCGTGGTCCCGAGCTCGTCCGCGCCGGCGGGATCGTTGACGAGATCGAACTGCCCGGGCGTCGGTATGCCCCACGCCTGGATGACGCCGGGTCGACGTGGCTTGCCGGACACCACACACACGCGCCGATCACGCGCGTGAACCAGCGCGCCGCGAGGCGCTCGGCCTCGACGCCGTTCGTCAGGCACACGATCGGCGTGCGCGGCGGCGCCACCACCGCGAGATCGCGCAGCACGGCCGCGGCGTCCTGCGTCTTGACCGCGAGGAGCAGCACGGTGTCCTCGGTGATCGCCAGCGCGGAGGCGTGCGCCACCGCCGGCAGCGCGAGCCCGACCGTCCCTCCCGGAGCCTCGACGACCAGGCCGGTCGCGCGGATCGCGTCGAGATCGCGCCCGCTCCCACGACGACAAGCCGCATCAACCCACGTCGCCGCAACGCACCAACAACCCACCGCGGCGCTCGGCTGCTGGATCGGGCCGGATCGCGAGGCCGCGCGCGGCGAGGAACGCCTTCGCCTCGCCGATCGTGTGCTTGCCGAAGTGGAAGATCGACGCCGCGAGCACCGCATCCGCGCCGGCCTCGAGCCCGCCGGCGAGGTGCTCGAGCCCGCCGACGCCGCCCGAGGCGATCACCGGGATCGCCACCGAGGTGGCGACCGCGCGCACGAGCTCGGTGTCGTAGCCCTGGCCGGTCCCGTCCCGGTCCATGCTCGTCAGCAGGATCTCGCCGGCGCCGAGCTCGGCGATCCGCCGGCACCACACGAGGGCGTCGAGGCCCTCGGGGGTACGGCCGCCGTGGCTGTACACCTCGAAGCCTCCGACCTCCGCGGGGCGCCGCTTGGCATCGACGGCGACGACGATCGCCTGCGTCCCGAACCGCCGCGCGCACGCGGTGACGAGCCTGGGATCGCGGATCGCGGCCGTGTTCATCGCGATCTTGTCCGCGCCGGCATCGAGCAGGCGCTCGGCGTCACCCACGGAGCGGACGCCGCCGCCGACGGTGAGCGGCGCGAAGACCTGGTCGGCGGTGCGGGCCACGACGTCGACCAGCGTCGACCGGCCCTCGGGGGCGGCGGAGATGTCGAGGTAGCAGATCTCGTCGGCGCCCTGCGCGTCGTACGCCGCCGCCTGCTCGACGGGATCACCGGCGTCGCGGAGCTCGAGGAAGTTGATGCCCTTGACGACGCGGCCGTCCTTGACGTCGAGGCACGGGATGATCCGGCGCGCGAGCGTCACGATGATCCGCGCCCGAGATGCGCGACGTGCGCGGCCTCCGCGACCGTGAACCGCTTGTCGTAGAGGGCGCGCCCGACGACGACCGCGAAGATGTTGGCGTCGCGCAGCCGCGCGAGATCGTCGAGCTCGCCGACGCCGCCCGACGCGATCACGTCGCAGCTCACCCGATGCGAGAGCTCGCTGGTGGCGGCGACGTTGGGGCCGCGGCGGAGGCCGTCGCGCGCGACATCGGTGTAGAGCAGCGCGCCGGCGCCCCACTCCGCGGCGCGCTGCCCCAGCTCGATCGCGGTGACGCCGCCGCTCGCGGTCCAGCCATCGACGGCGACCACGCCATCACGCGCATCGACCGCGACGATGATCCGCCCGGGGTACGCGCGGCAGACCTCCTCGACGAGCGCCGGCGACCGGACCGCCGCGGTACCGAGCACGACGAACGCCGCGCCGAGCGCGAGGATCTCGTCGACCGCCGCGCGATCGCGGATGCCACCGCCGACCTCGACGGGGATCGGCGACGCGGCGATGATCGCGGCGACCAGCGCGAGCTGCCGGGGCTCGCCGAACGCACCGTCGAGGTCGACGACGTGCAGGCGATCGGCACCATCGTGCGCGAGCGCGGCGACCAGCTCGACGGGCTGCTCGTGGAAGACGGTGGCGCGCTGGCGGTCACCTTCCTCGAGACGGACGGCGCGTCCCCCGAGGAGATCGATGGCAGGGAACAGCTTCACGCGGCCTCCACGAAGTTGCGCAGGATCTGGAGCCCCACCGCCTGACTCTTCTCGGGATGGAACTGGCAGGCGAACAGGTTGTCCTGGCGGATCGCGGCGGTGATCGGCACGCCATGATCGGCCTCGAGCGCGATCAGCGTGCGATCCGATGGCATCGCGTGGAACGAGTGCACGAAGTAGACGTGCGCACCCTCGGCGACGCCGGCGAGCAGCGGATCGCGCGGCCCGGCCCGCCGCTGCTCGACGCGGTTCCAGCCCATGTGGGGGACCTTGAGCGTGGGATCGCCCGGCGCGAGGCGCACGACCTGGCCGCGGATCACGCCGAGCCCGGCAGTCGTCGGCAGCTCGCCGCCGGTGCCGGCGTCGGGATCGGGCCCGGTCTCCTCGCTCGCGTCGAACAGCACCTGCAGCCCGAGGCAGATCCCGAGGTACGGCCGGCCGCTCGCGATCGCCTCGCGGAGCGCGTCGCCGAGGCCGCGTTCGACGAGCCCC
>JALZOI010000296.1 GCA_030857245.1 Myxococcota bacterium | reverse complement strand
ATCGCGGGCAGCGCGCAGCGCGTTCCCGGCGCGGCCCTTGATCGCGTCGAGCTCGGCGAGCGCGCCCGCGACCGAGCCGTACGTCTCGAGCAGGCCGGTCGCGCCCTTGGCGCCGATGCCCGCGATCCCGGGCAGCCCGTCGTCGGGGTTGCCGACGAGCGCGAGCCACTCGGCGACCTGCGCCGCCGGCACCGCGAACCGCTTCAGCACCATCTCGGGCGTGTAGCGCGCGTCCTTGTTCGCGTCGTACCACCACAGTCGATCGGCGACGAGCTGCGCGAACCGCTTGTCGGTGCCGACGACGATCACGTCATCGCCCGCCGCGAGCGCGGCCTCTGCATACGAAGCGACGACGTGGAGCTCGTCCGCCGCCTCGACCACCGGCAGCCCGTGCGCGCGCAGCAGCGGCACCAGCCGGGGCAGCTGCTCGCGGAGCGCGGCCGGCCAGCTCGCCGGCGGCGGGTTGGTCTCGACGACGGCGACCGCGCGCAGCGGGCTCTTGAACGACGCCGCGCGGACGAGCGCCCGGGTCACCGCGAACAGCGCGTTGACGGTGTCACCGCGCTCGGAGCGCCGATCCGTCGGCACCGCGTAGTACCCGCGGGCGAGCACGTTCGTCGCGGCCACGATGAGCGTGCGGTCGGACATCGCGATCCCGGCGACCGTAGCGCAGTTCGCGACCGCCGGCGGTCCGCCGCCGCCTCAGCCCGCGGTCACCAGGTCTCGTGCCACGTCATCGTGCGCATGACCTCGACCAGCTCCGCGCGCGATCGGGCCTCCGCGAAGATCGTCCCGGTCGGGCGACCGAGCGTGTAGTAGTGCTCGGGCATCCACGACGGCGAGCGGGTCCGGCTCGAGGCCGACGCGGCCGCCTGCGCTGCATCGCGGTCGACGACGATCTCGCGGATCCGGAACAGGCCGTCCTGCTCGACCACCATGACGCGGGGATGCGCGTTGCCGAGCGAGATCGGCAGGGGCTCCTCCGCCACGAGCTGCACGGCACGATCACGACCGAGAGGGGAGGTGGGAGGCATCACCCCATCGTGCCATGCGGGCGTGCTCGGCCGGCGGGCCGGCGCCACGTTCCGGCGGTTTTCTCTATAGTGATCGCGGTGCTGATCCGCGGCCGCGTCCACGTCGGGCTGTTCGTCCTGCTCGCCGGGATGTACGTGCTGACCGGACCCGGCCGCATCGACATCATCGACGGCCAGTTCCGGTACGACGTCACGCGCAACCTCGTCGAGCAGGGCAGCCCGGTCGTCACCGATGGTGCGCTCCCGCCGACGCCGATCGGCCGCGATGGGCGCCGGTACTTCCTCGGGCCTGCGGCCTCCCTGGCGGGCGTGCCGCTCGTCGCCGTGGGCCAGCTCGTGCGACCGACGTGGCCACCGCTCCACGAGTTCCTGTTCTCGTTCACGTCGGCCTTCCTCGCCGCCGGGGCCGGTGTGCTGCTCTTCATGCTCTACGAGTTGCTCGGCGTGACGCGCCGCCGGGCCGTCGCGTGGACGCTCGCCGTGGCGTTCGGCACGATGATGTGGCCGCTCGCCACCTCGGCCTTCGATCAGGCGCAGCAGGCGTGCGTCGTGTTGCTGGCGGTCTACGCCGGGTTGCAGGCGGCGCGCCGCGAGTCGGTGCGGTTCGCGGCCCTCGGCGGCTTCGCGGCGAGCGTGCTCGTCAGCTACCAGGAGGTCTACATCGCGATGGTGCCGGCGCTCGGCCTCGTCTGCATGACTCCGTTCGAGCGCCTGGTCGGCTACCTGCGGAGTCGCCGGTTGCGCGGCTACGCGGTGGGTTTTCTCGTCGGCCTCGCGGCGCTGCTGCTGTTCAACGTCTATCGCTTTGGCGCCATCTCCGCGATCGCGCCGCACACCGGGGACGTGCCGCTCCTCGGGAATCCCGTCATCGGTGCGCTCGGGCTCCTCGTGAGCCCCGGGAAGAGCATGTTCCTGTACAGCCCGCCGCTGCTGCTCGCGATCGTCGGGTGGCGCGCGCTGTACGCCCGCGAGGCGACGTTCGCGCGCGCCGTGCTGCTGGTCGTCGGCGTGCATTTCCTGATCATCGCGTGCCTCGCGTTCTGGGCGGGCGACTGGGCGTGGGGACCGCGCTACCTCGTCGTCACGCTGCCGCTGGTCTGCCTGGCGCTGCCGTTCGTGCACCTGCGCCGGCCGATCAAGATCTCGATCGTCGCGCTCGGCGTCGTCGTCCAGGTGCTCGCGATCTCGGTCGACCACCAGCGCTACTTCCTCGAGCGGGGGCTCGCTGATCACTTCTGGACCGAGCCGTCGCACTACTTCACCGACTCGGCGCTGTTCGCCCGGCCGGGCGAGCTGGCCTCGGTGCTCTCCCACGACGGCCCGATCGATGCGCGCCGCTTCGCGCCGAACCCGTACCGCTCCGCGACGTACACGACGTATGGCAACCCACCGGCGCAGCGCGCCGACGCGCCGCGGTGGATGCAGCAGTACGCGCTGTTCTACACGCCCCGCCCGTGGCCTCTGTGGATGTCGCGCCTCACACCGGGGCCGAATCCGCTGGAGCGCCCGCTGCTGGTCGCGGTGTTCGTGCTCGGGTTCGCCCTGGCGGGCGCGTGGCTCGTCGTCCGCGGCACGCGGCGCGGCCCGCCCGAGCGGTGCCCGACTCCGCCCACGGATCCGGGATCCGGCGGGCCGGCCCGCTGACGCGCTCGGCGCTTCAAGAGTGGCTCACCGAGCCCGCCCCGGGGTGTTACCGTCCGCGCGACCTCGGCGGGGCTCCGTGTCGGGGGTGGAATAGCGGTCCTCTCCGGGGCGTAGGCTCACCCGCGCATCACGCGCGGGCTTCAGGAACACCAACTCATGCGGAACCACGCTCTCGTGCTCCTGGCCCTGTGCGGCGCTCTCCTCGGATGTGGTGGGAGCACGCGCAAGGCGCCCGGCGACCTCACGGTCAGCGGCACCCCCACCGGCGAGGTCGCGGGCCAGGTCCGGGTGATCCTCGTGTTCTCGAAGCCGATGGTCGCGCGCGAGCAGGTCGATCAGCCGATCGCCACGCCGCCGATCACCGTGTCGCCGGCGCTGCCCGGCGAGGCGCGGTGGTCCGACGAGAAGACGCTGGTGCTGGCCGCGACGGCGAGCCTGCCGGTCTCGACGAAGTTCGTCGCGACGATCCCGGCGCGCACGCGGGCTCTCGATGGCAGCGAGCTCGGGACGCCGCACACCTTCGAGTTCCACAGCGAGCGGCTGACCGGCGTGATCGGGGTGGTCGGCTCCGAGGTCCGCGCCACGCCCGATCAGCTCGTGCGGCTGACGTTCTCGCACGAGGTGCCGGTCGAGCAGCTCACGCAGCACTGCCGGTTCGTGGCCGGTGGCCAGCAGCACCCGGTCAAGCTCGCGCCGACCAGCGCGCCGGGACCGAGCAAGGACTACACGGTGCAGCCCGCCGCCCCGCTCGCCCTCGACACCGAGTGGACGGTGACGTGCCGCGCCGGCCTCCAGGGCACGGTCGGCAACCTCGGGCTCGCGGCGAACGTCGACCACAAGCTGCGCACGTACGGCCCGCTGCGCTTCCTCGGGCTCCATCCGCACGGGACCGATGTCGTGCCCGACGAGAACCAGAGTCTCGCGCTCTCGTTCACGAACCCGGTCGCGCCGCCGTACCAGCTGAAGATCGTGCCAGCGGTCGTCGGCTTCCCCGAGCGTTGCCACACGCTGGGCAACGATCCGCCCGGCCTCAGCTGCTCGGTCCAGCTCGAGCCGCAGACGGCGTACACGATCACCCTCGACAGATCGCAGCGCGACGCGTTCGGTCAGACGCTCGACAAGTCGGAGGTCCTCGCGCTGCGCACGACCGATGCCAGGCCGACGGTCTCGATGGAGTCGGGCTACTTCGTCGCGGAGCTCAAGCGCCCGGTGCTCCCGGTGTGGACGCGCAACGTCAAGGCGCTGCAGGTCACGGCGGTCGAGATCACGCCCGCGAACTTCCACGTGCTGCAGCCGCGGCTGCAGTGGTGGGAGTCGACGCCCGCCGATCTCAAGAAGACGGGGCTCGTGTCGCGCGCCAAGCAGGTCGCGGTCACCGGCACCAAGAACAAGTGGGGCCAGCACCCGATCGACCCGGCGGCGCTCTTCGGTCGGGTCGCCGGCCCCGGCATGTACTACCTCGAGGTCGGATCCGCGGAGGTCACCGAGGCGCCGTTCGACAAGGGCGGGCGCCAGAAGGTGCTGATCAACTTCACCGACATCGGCGTGGTGTCCAAGCTGTCGGGCACGCGTGGCCTGGTGTGGGCGACGACGCTGTCGACCGGCAAGCCGCTGCCGGGCGCGACGGTGACCGTGCGCGACGCCCGCGGCAAGGTGACGTGGTCGGGGACGACGGACGCCGCGGGCGTCGCCGTGCTGCCCGGCACCGCGAAGCTCGACGGCGCGCCCGCCATCCCCCGCGAGGACGCCGGTGGCGAGGATGGCGAGGATGGCGAGGGCGGCGAGGGCGGCGACGACGACGGCAGCGGCGAGAGTGACGGCGGGATCCGCATCTTCGTCGCTCACCAGGCCGACTGGACGATGGTCAATCCGACGCGCACCGGCGGACTCGCGCCGTGGAACTTCAACGTCTCGTTCGACAGCGATCGCGCGCCGGCTCGGCTGCGCGGCTTCATGCACACCGACCGCGGCCTCTACCGGCCCGGCGACCAGGTCCACGTCAAGGGGATCGCCCGCGTCACCCGGCTCGGCGCGCCGCTCGAGGCGCCCGGCGCCGGCAAGCCGGTCAAGGTCGAGGTCGTCGGTCCGCAGGGCAAGACGTTCACCACGGCCGAGGCGAAGCTCAGCGCCTTCGGCGGGTTCTGGTTCGATCTCGATCTGCCCGCGGACGCGCGGCTCGGTGACTACGTCCTCCGCGCCAAGCTCGAGCACGGCACGTTCACGCGCGAGTTCACGGTCGAGGCGTACCGGCCGTCGACGTTCGAGGTCACCGGCAAGGCCAAGGAGACGCAGATCGTGAACCGCGGCAGCGTCCACGCCACCGTCGCCGCGAGCTATCTCTACGGCGCCCCGGTGCGCTCGGGGGCGGTCGCCGTCGCGGTGCACAGCCGGCCGCGCCGCGTCGCGTTCGCCGCGCACGCGGGCTACCAGTTCCAGGACGAGCGCCGCTACGACGCCTACTCCGACGAGTCGGAGTACTCGCAGTCGCTCGTGACCGAGGACCACGTCGCGCTCGACGCGAAGGGCACCGCCACGCTCGCGATCTCGGTGACGCCCAACGACGTCCACGTCGACGCCGAACTGCTGATCCGCGCGAGCGTGACCGCGCCGAACAACGAGGTCATCAACAAGACGTTCACGGTGCCGTACTTCCGGTCGCGGGCGTACTTCGGGATCAAGCCGCCGGGCTATTTCCTCGCGGTCAAGCAGCCGCAGCGCTTCCAGATCGTCGGCGTCCGTCCCGACGGCACGCTGATCGATGGCCCCGCGAAGGTGACGGTGACCCGGCGCGACTGGAACTGCGTGTGGGAGGACTGGGGGTACCGCGGCTCGTACCAGTGCAAGGACACCACGCACACGATCCTCAGCCAGACGTTGCAGCTCGCCGGCGGCAAGCCGGCCGAGGTCGCGTTCACGCCCGAGACCGGCGGCGACTACTGGGTCGTCGTCGAGGGCGCGAGCGAGAAGCAGGAGGCCGCCGCGGCGGCGGTCCAGATCTATGCGTGGGGCGACGGCGGCGGATCGTGGCGCAGCAGCGACTCGCTGACGCTCGACATCGTCGCCGACAAGAAGGAGTACAAGGCCGGCGACACGGCGACCCTGCTCCTCAAGACCGACCTCGCCCAGGCGACGGGACTCGTCACGATCGAGCGTGACGGCGTGATCGAGACGCGGCTCATCGACATCACGCCGACGACCAAGCACCTGACGGTGCCGATCACCGCGGCCCACGCGCCGAACGTCTACGTCTCGGTCGCGCTCGTCCAGGGCCGGTTGGGCGAGGGCACGCGCGGCAAGCCGCGGATGCGGATGGGGCTGATCAACCTGCCGGTGCGGCCCGAGGACAACACGCTCGTGGTCGCGGTCACGACCAACCAGGCGGACTACCGCCCGGGCGCGCTGGTCACCGCGACCGTCAAGGTCACCGACCAGGCGGGGAAGCCCGCCGCCGCCGAGGTGTCGATCACCGCGGCCGATGAAGGCGTGCTGTCGCTGATCGGCTTCCAGACGCCGAACCCGGTGCCCACGTTCTACGCGCCGTGGGGGCTCGGGGTCACGACCGCGTCGCAGCTCGAGTACATCCGCGACATCCCCGGCCCGAACCTCGAGCGCCCGGCGACCGGAGGCGACGCCGCCGGCACGCTGCGCTCGCGCTTCGTGGCGACCGCGGTGTGGAAGCCCGGCGCGGTGACCAACGCCGCCGGCATCGCGACGATCCAGTTCCCGGCGCCCGACAACCTGACCGCCTTCCGGGTCATGGCGGTCGCGGCCGACCAGGGCACCCGGTTCGGGTCGAGCGACCAGCGGTTCACCGTCTCGAAGCCGCTGCAGCTCCACGCGGCGTTGCCGCGGTTCCTCAACCTCGGCGATGCGCTGCAGGGCGGGGTGATCGTGCACAACGAGACCGGCAAGCCCGGCACGGCCGTCGTCAAGCTCGTCACCGATGCGCGGCTGACGGTGACCGGGCCGGCGGAGCGCACCGTGACGCTGGCGAAGGACACCAACGTGCCCGTGCTGTTCGATCTGACGGCGGCGGGGCTCGGCGAGGCCGTGCTCGGGTTCACGGTGACGATGAACGGCGAGACCGACGCGGTGCAGCTGAAGCTGCCGGTCCAGCATCCCTCGCCGATCGAGCTCCACGCCGTCGCGCACGGCGCCATCAAGGATGCGACGAGCATCCCGATCGCGGTGCCGGCGGACGCCCTCCCGGGCTCGACCGAGGTCGTGGTGTCGGTGGATCCCGATGGCCTCGCGGGCCTCGAGGATGGGTTGCGCGAGCTGATCGGCTATCCGTATGGCTGCCTCGAGCAGACGACGTCGAAGATGATCCCGATGCTCGCGGTCCGGGACCTCGCAGACTCGCTCGCGATCGACGGCCTCGCCGGCGACCGGCTCGCGGGGTTCGTGAAGACGGCCATCGCGAAGATCGGCCGGCACCAGACCACCTACGGCGGGTTCGCGCTGTGGCCGGGCGGCGAGCCCGAGGCCTACTACACGGCGTACGCGCTGTGGGGCCTTCACCTCGCGAAGCAGGGCGGCTATCCCGTCGACCAGGGCCGGATCGATGACGCGCTCGGGTACCTCAAGACCGACGGTCAGCGGCCGGAGACGGCGCGGCCGTACTACAGCGAGGCCGGCAACCTCGGCTCGCAGGCGTTCGCGCTCTACGTGCGGACGGTGCTCGGCGACAAGGCGGCGCAGGAGGTGGCCACGCTCGGCGCCAACCCCAAGCTGCCGATCTACGGCAAGGCCTTCCTCGCGCGCGCGCTGGCCGCGGGCCTCGGGCGCAAGGGCGCGAAGGACCCCGCGGTCGTCAAGCAGGTCGCCGAGCTCGCGGCCCTCGCGACCGCGGCGACCGAGCGCGACGCGCTGATCAGCGAGCCGGACGAGCGCGCGCTGGGCGGTTACATGTCGAGCGCGCTGCGGACGACCGCCGTCGTGCTCGCGGCCCTCGTCGAGCTCGATCCGAAGAACGAGGCGATCAAGCCGCTCGTCCGCGTCGTGATGAAGCACCGCCGGTCGAGCGGCTACCTCGACACCCAGGAGAACCTCTATACGCTGCTGGCGCTCACCAGCTACGCGCGGACGGTCGCGTCGACCGCGCCGTCGGTCACCGTCGAGCTCGGGACCACCGCGGTGCTCGCGGGCGCGCTCGGGGGCAAGCAACGGCTGCGCGTCGCCTCGGCGCCGGTGACCGCCGCGAGCACGCTGCGGATCACGCCGAAGGGCGAGGTCCACTACCGCGTGCAGCTGCGCTACCGGCGCGCCGTCGCGGCGCTCAAGGGCGGCGGGAAGGGGCTGGCGCTCCAGCACGAGTACCTCGACGAGGCCGGCCAGCCGAAGTCGGCATTCCGGGTCGGCGACGTCGTGCGGGTGCGGATCACCGTCAACCTCGACGACGACGCCCACCACCTGATGGTCTCGTCCGCGCTCCCCGCCGGCTTCGAGGCGCTGAACACGCGGTTCGCGACCGTCGGGGCCACGGGCATCAAGCAGACCCAGGAGTGGGGCACGTACCGCGAGATGTTCGATCACCGCGTGGACTTCGCGGCCGAGTACAGCTCGCGGGGCCGCTACGTCCACGAGTTCATGATCCGGGCGATCGCGGTGGGCACGTTCGCGCGGCCGCCCACCATCGCCGAGCTGATGTACGACCCGGCGATCAACGGGCAGACCGCGTTCGAGACCATCGAGGTCAAGGCGAAGTAGTGCGGACCTCGACCGCGCGCCGGCACCTCGGCCGTCAGCTCGGGCAGCTCCGCACGCGCGGCGCCCGGCTCGCGCGCCGCGCGTGGAC
>JALZOI010000922.1 GCA_030857245.1 Myxococcota bacterium | reverse complement strand
GCGCAGCGCGTAGGTCGAGTCGGCGACGGGGCGGCGGCGACCCTCGGCGGTGAGCCCGAGCCACGCATGCGCGGCGACCTCGTGGTCGGCGCCGCCGCGGATCAGCTCGACATCGATCGTGCCGCCGGTGCTCGTGCGGTCGCGCGCGGCGAACCCGCCGGCGGTGACCAGCATGCCGCGCATGAACGTCAGCGGGACCCGGGTGTCGACACCGCCGGTGCGCACGTTGTCGGCGGGGGCGCCCTCGATCGTCCAGCGATTCTCGAGCCCGGTCGCCCCCGCGAAACTCGGGCCCGCCTCGTCGCGGCTCGCGCCGATGCCGTAGTGGGCGACGCCGTCGTGCCGGCTGTCGGCGACCGGCAAGCGCAGCAGGTAGCTCGCCGTCAGCCAGGTCCGCAGCGCGTACGGCGAGACCTCATCGAGTCGATCGGTGGCGGTCGCGCAGCCCGTGGTGCGGCCGTCCGCACAGCTCGTCGGCGTGGTCGGCGCGGGCTTGCGGAACCCGAACAGGGCGCGCGGATCATCGTCGCCGGGCGCGGGGCCGGCCGCCTCGGTCGGCTCGGCGGCGGTTCCTCGCTCGGTGGCCGGTGGCGGCGCACCGTCGTCCGCGACCGCGAGCGCGCCGCGACCGCACAGCAGGCCTGCGACGGTCAGCGCAGCGCGACGGTGCACGCGGCGACGGTAACATGCCGGGTAACGGCTGCACGCCGGGGGGCATCCGAGTGGTGTGAAAGGTCCGGTGCCGGCGCTGCGCGTGACGATCGCCAACGAGGAGCCGGTCCGCCGCGGCACGTACGTCCTGTACTGGATGATCGCGGCCCGGCGCACGGCGAACAGCTTCGCGCTCGACCACGCGATCGCGCGAGCCCAGCAGCTCGGGCGGCCGCTCGTCGTGCTCGAGCCACTGCGCGCGGGCTACCGGTGGGCGAGTGATCGGTTGCACGCCTTCGTCCTCGATGGCATGGCCGACAACGCGCGCGCGTTCGCTGCTGCGGGGATCACGTACCTGCCGTATGTCGAGCCCGAGCCCGGCCATGGCAAGGGGCTGCTCGCCGCGCTCGCTCGCCGCGCGTGCCTGATCGTCACCGACGAGCAGCCCGGCTTCTTCTTGCCGAAGATGGTCAGCGCCGCGGCGGCCGGGCTCGGCGTGCGCGTCGAGCTCGTCGACGGCAACGGCGTGCTGCCGCTGCGCGCGATGGAGCGCGAGTATCCGAGTGCGGTGACGTGGCGTCGCCAGTTCCAGAAGATCGCGTATCCGCACCTGCTCGAGCGGCCCGCCCGGGCCCCGCTCGAGGACGTGCCGCGCTCGCTCGCCGGTGGCGAGATCGCCGGCACGATCGTGCGCCGGTGGGCGGGAGCCTCGGCGCTCCTCGCCGACCGCCGCGCGCTCGCGCAGTTGCCGATCGATCACGGCGTGCCGCCCGTCGCGCTGCACGGCGGCGCGCAGGCGGGTGACGCGGCGGTCACGAGGTTCCTCGAGCACCGGCTCGGGGGCTACGCCGATGGCCGCAACCATCCCGACGCCGACACCTCGAGCGGGCTCTCGCCGTACCTCCATTTCGGCCACGTGGCGGCGCACGATGTCGTCGAGCGCGTGTGGCGGAGCGCCGGCTGGGATCCGTCGCGGATCGCCGGCGCGAAGGCGACCGCGAGCAAGGCGGGATGGTGGGGCCTGCCCGCCCCCGCGGAGGCCTTCCTCGACGAGCTGATCACGTGGCGCGAGCTCGGGTACGGCTTCTGCTTCCATCGCGCCGACTTCGATCGGTGGTCCTCGCTGCCGGCGTGGTCGCGCGCGACGTTGACCGCGCACGCGACCGATCCGCGCCCGCACCGCTACGCCCGCACCGAGCTCGAGGCCGCGCGCACGCACGACGACATCTGGAACGCGGCGCAGCGGCAGCTCGTCGGCGAGGGTCGGATCCACAACTACCTCCGCATGCTGTGGGGCAAGAAGATCCTCGAGTGGTCGGCGACCCCGCGCGCGGCGCTCGCGACGCTGATCGAGCTCAACAACAAGTACGCGATCGATGGCCGCGACCCGAACTCGTACAGCGGCATCTGCTGGACGCTCGGCCGCTTCGATCGACCGTGGGGACCGGAGCGCCCGATCTTCGGCACCGTCCGCTACATGTCCTCCGACATGACGCGCAAGAAGCTCGACCTCGACGGCTACCTGCGACGGTGGGCCGGGGCTGCAGCGCCGGTGACGCCGCTGCGACCCGACCGCGGGGCGCCGGCGGCTGGACGACCCGCTCCGTAGCGTCAGTCACCGACGAGCCGCGCGATGGCGTAGGCCTCGGTGGCGTCGGTGATGTGCGTGAGGGCGATGTTGAGGACGGTGATGACGTGCGCGGCGAGCAGATCGAGCGCCGCGTCGGCCCACGGGCTCGCGGAGCCGCAGGCGGCGGCGGCGCCGAGGACGTGCAGGTTGAGCGAGGCGAGCTCGACGACGCCGTCCTCGTAGCGGGCGACCGGCTCCTCGCGATCGTCGACGAGCCGCCACGCGGCGACCGCGATCCCGAGCGCGCCGATCCGGGCATGCAGCCGGTCGAGGAACGGCTGCAGTGGGTGGGCGTCGAC
>JALZOI010000295.1 GCA_030857245.1 Myxococcota bacterium | reverse complement strand
GGCCTCGGTCGCGCCGACCGCCTCGGCGGCGGTGGCTGCGAAGCCTCCGGGTGCCGCGGCCGCCACCGCGCAGCCACCGCGCTCCGCGACGATCATGGGCATGCCGACGATCAAGATGCCGGCCGGCGTCGCGCCGATGGTCACGCCGCAGATGCCGACGAAGGCGCCTGCGATGGGATCGCCCGCCACGCCGATGCGCGCACCCGCGCCGGCGTCGACGCCTCCTGTCACCGCGACTGCTGCCTCCTCCTCCTCGGCGGCGACGGCCGCCGCGCCTGCCCTCGCGACGAGCGGCACGAATCGAGCCCCGATGATCAGTGGTACCCCGACGAAGCGGTCCGTGCTTGTCGAGCGCACTCTCGCGAAGATGGCGGCCCGCCTCGCCGAGGCCGCCGGCATCGAGCCGGGCAGCCCCGAGCTGCTCGCGCTGCTCAAGCTCTCCACCGAGGTCGTCGAGCGCATCGTGTGGGAAGTCGTCCCGGAGCTCGCGGAGCAGATCATCCGCGAGAACCTGCAAGAGCTGACGGCGCGCCGCGGCGCTTCGTGATCAGCGCTTGAGGATGCTGCTCGGGATCAGGCCCCCGAGCGAACGGTCGTACGAGTCGTGGCAGTCGTAGCAGTACGCCGCGCGCTGCGACCGGCCGCGCCAGTAGATCGGACCGCCGGACGCGCGCGCGCTGGTGGCCGGTGGATTCGCCCAGTGGATGGCGTACCACCAGTCGCCGTGCTCCGGGGCGTAGCCCGGGGCGCGCTTCTGCATGACGAAGATCGGGCCCGCGATCGCTGACGGCGTCCCGTCGTCGTCGAGCCACGATGTCTTCACCAGCACCGTCCCGACCGGGATCTCGGCGGCGTCCTCGTACGCCGCGCGGCCGACCTCGTTGACGTAGACCTCGACCCAGCGGTTGCCGTGATCGAGCGAGAGGAACGGCTTGTCGGTCAGCCGGGTGTAGCTCGCGTAGTCGGCGCCGACCTCGAGCGGCCCGAACCGCGCCTCCGGATCCCCGGCGCCGCCACTCTCCGTCCCGGCGCTCGTCGGCGCCGTGGTGGTCGCCGGCCCACCGCCGCACGCACCGATGATCGCGAGCAGCGGCAGGGCGAAACGCATGGCTGAGCTACGCGGCACCGCCCTCGAAGTTACTCTGTCGCGCGCATCACGTGGTGATCACGCGCGGTGAACGTGCGCGCGCGGCCGGCGCCGAGGCGCTGGTCGACAATGGCCCGATCTGGGGGACGTGGCCGGTCCCGTCGTGGGCCAGCCGTATGCTAGCGTCCGCGACGTGACGACGACGTCGGCTCTTCCCAAGCAGTACGACCCCTCGGAGGTCGAGCCTCGTTGGTTCCGGTTCTGGAACGAGAACGGGTTCTTCCATGCGGACGAGACGAGTCCGACGGTCCCCTACGCGATCACGCTGCCGCCCCCGAACGTGACGGGCTCGCTCCACATGGGGCACGCGCTCGGCTCCACGCTGCAGGACATCCTGATCCGCTGGAAGCGGATGCAGGGGTTCAACGCGATGTGGATGCCGGGCACGGACCACGCGTCGATCGCGGTCCACGTGCTGCTCGAGAAGGATCTCAAGCGGCGCGAGAACAAGACGCGGTTCGATCTCGGCCGCGACGAGTTCATGAAGCGCGCGTGGACCTGGAAGGAGCGCAGCGGCAATCGCATCATCGAGCAGGAGAAGCTGATGGGCTTCTCGCTCGACTGGTCGCGTGAGCGCTTCACGATGGACGAGAAGTCCAACCGCGCCGTCACGGAGGCGTTCGTGCGGCTCCACCAGGAGGGGCTGATCTTCCGCGCGAAGCGGATGATCAACTGGGACTACGCGAGCCAGACCGTCGTGTCGGACCTCGAGGTCGACACCGTCGAGGAGAACGGCTCGCTGTGGGAGCTCAGGTATCCGATCGTCGGGGCGAGTGCCGAGGCCCTGGCCGACGGCAGCGGGTACATCACCGTCGCGACGACGCGGCCCGAGACGATGCTCGGCGACACCGCCGTCGCGGTGCACCCGAGCGACGAACGCTATCGCCACCTCCACGGCACGGAGGTCGAGCTCCCGCTGACCGGCCGCCGCATCCCGATCGTCGCGGTCGAGCTGTTCCGGGACGGCAAGCCGTGGCCCGACCCGGCGTTCGGCTCGGGCGCGGTCAAGGTCACGCCGGCGCACGATCCGAACGACTACGACGCGAGCCAGGCCGTCGGGCTGCCGATCCTCCAGATCATCGACAAGGACGGCAAGATCTGCGACCCGGCGCCGGCGAAGTACGTCGGCATGTCGGTCGACGACGCGCGCAAGGCCGTCGTCGAGGATCTCGAGCTCGGTGGCTTCCTGGGCGCGGTCAAGCCGTACAAGGTGCCACGCGGGCGCAGCCAGCGCTCGGGCGTCGTGATCGAGCCGATGCTCATGGAGCAGTGGTTCGTGAAGGCGAAGCCGCTCGCCGACAAGGCGATCGCCGCCGTCGAGGCCGGCAAGCCGAAGTTCGTCCCCGAGCTCCACGTCAAGACGTTCATGCACTGGATGACCAACATCCAGGACTGGTGCATCTCGCGCCAGCTGTGGTGGGGCCACCGGATCCCGGCCTGGTACTGCGGCTGCGGGCAGATCTTCGTCGCGCACGAGCTGCCGCACGAGGGCCGCTGCCCGAAGTGCAGCGGCGAGCTCGTCCAGGACGAGGACATCCTCGACACCTGGTTCTCGTCGGCGCTGTGGCCGTTCTCGACGCTGGGCTGGCCCGACAAGACGCGCGACCTGATGGCGTTCTATCCGAACAACGTCCTGGTCACCGGCCCCGACATCATCTTCTTCTGGGTCGCCCGGATGATGATGTTCGGCATCCACTTCATGGGGAAGGTGCCGTTCCGCACCGTCTACTTGACCGCCATCGTCACCGACGAGGAGGGCAAGAAGATGAGCAAGACGAAGGGCAACGTCCTCGACCCGCTCGACGTGGTCTACGGCGCGAGCCTCGAGACGCTACTCCAGCGCGTCGACGTCGAGAAGCCGCCCGGCGATCACGACACGATCAAGAAGACGATCCGCAAGAGCTTCAGCAAGGGCATCCCGCCGATGGGCTCGGATGCGCTGCGCTTCGCCCTCGCGATCCTCAACAACGGCTCACACATCCGGCTCTCGGTCGAGCGCGTCGAGACGTACCGCAACTTCATCAACAAGCTGTGGAACGCGTCGCGGTTCGCGCTGATGAACCTCGACGGCTACGACCCGGAGCGCTTCGAGTCGCAGCTCGCCACCCCCGCGGGCCGCGCCGCGCTCGCGATGCCGGAGCGCTGGATCCTGTCGCGCCTGCAGGCGGCGTCGGTCGAGGTCGACAACGCGCTCGAGGGCTTCCAGTTCAGCAAGGCCGCGAACGCGATCTTCCACTTCATCTACGACGAGCTCTGCGACTGGTACATCGAGATCGCCAAGCCGAGCCTCTACCAGGGCCCGGAGCTCGACCAGGATCCGGCGAAGGCGGCGCGCCGGCACGTCGTGCAGGGCGTGCTCGCGACCGTGCTCGAGACCACGCTGCGGCTGCTCCACCCGTTCGCGCCGTACGTCACCGAGGAGATCTGGCAGAAGCTGCCGAAGCCGCCGCAGCTGCCGGGCTCGCTGATGATCACCGTGTTCCCGCGCAGCGACACCTCGTGGACCGATGCGGCCGCCGAGGCGGAGATGCAGCTCGTGCAGGACGTCGTGGGCTCGTGCCGCATGCTGCGCCAGACCTACAACGTGCCGCCGACCCAGAAGATCGAGGTCGAGCTCCGGGTCTCGAACGAGGCCTCGCGCACCAGCCTCGATCGCTACCTCGACATGGTCGAGCGCGCCGGCAAGATCAAGGCGAAGGTCGCGGGCGGTGGTGGCGACGAGCTGCCGGGCGCCGCGAAGGCGATGATCGGCGCGGACATCGAGGTCGTGATGCCGCTCGGCGGCCTGATCGACGTCACCGCGGAGCAGGCGCGGATCAAGAAGGACATCGCGAAGGCCGAGAAGGAGATCGCGACGCTCGAGAAGAAGCTCGAGAACCCCGACTTCATCGCGAAGGCCAAGGAGGGCGTCGTCGACGAGCAGCGGGCGCGGCTCGCCGACGAGCAGACCCGACGCCAGCGGCTGGTCGATGCGCTGGCGACGCTCGGGGCCTCGGCGTGATCGAGCACGAGCGGCTGTGCCGGGGCGAGCGGCTGGAGCCCGGGCGCGCCGTTCTGCTGATCGTCGACATCCAGGAGCGGCTGCTGCCCGCGATACCGGCCGAGGTCGGCGCGCAGGTCGTGAAGCACGCCCGGCTGCTGATCGACGCCGCGACGCGGCTCGGCGTGCCGATCGTGGTGAGCCAGCAGTATCCGAAGGGGCTCGGCGCCACCGTGCCCGAGGTCGAGGCGGCCCTCGCCGCGGCCACGGCTGCCGGGGCGGCGGTGCACCGCTTCGACAAGGTCGAGTTCTCGGCGGCGTGCACGCAGGCGCTCACCGAGCTGCGCGGCGGTGCGCTGCACCACCGCGATCAGTGGATCGTGTGCGGCCTCGAGGCCCACGTCTGCGTGTTCCAGTCGGTCCGTGACCTGCTGCCGATGACCGTCCACGTGATGGCCGACGCGGTGGCGAGCCGCACCAAGCCGAACTGGCGCGCGGGGCTCGCGCTGATGGATCGCCTCGGCGCGATCGTCAGCACCACCGAGACGAGCATCTTCGACCTCCTCGAGCGCGCGGGTAGCGACACGTTCAAGGCTCTCTCCAAGGCGATCAAATAATGGCAGGCGACGGTCCCGGTCACATCATCCGCGCGCTGGTCGCGAACTTCCTGATCGCGTGCGCGAAGGGCGTCGGCGCCGTGATCACCGGCTCGGGGGCGATGCTCGCCGAGACGATCCACTCGCTCTCGGACTGCGTGAACCAGCTGCTGCTGCTGCTGGGGCTCAAGCAGGCGCGGAAGCCCGCGAGCGCGGAGTTTCCGCTCGGCCATGGCCGGACGCTCTACTTCTGGTCGTTCATGGTCGCGATGCTGCTGTTCCTGGGCGGCGGCGCGTACTCGATCTACGAGGGCATCCACAAGCTGCGGCACCCCGAGCCGATCACGAGCCCGATCGTGGCGATCATCATCCTCAGTTTCGGGTTGATCGTGGAGCTCTGGGCGCTGCTCGGCGTGATCAAGGTCGCGAACCAGCGGCGCGGTGCGACGCCGTTCTGGAACTACCTCCGCCAGAGCAAGGACTCCGACGTCGTCGTCATCTTCGGCGAGGACCTCGCCGCCGTGCTCGGCCTCGGCTTCGCGCTGATCGCGGTCGGCGTCGCGTGGGCGACCGGCGACGCGATGTGGGACGCGGCCGGTACGCTCGTGATCGGCCTCGTGCTCGTGGGCGTCGCGATCTTCCTCGCCGTCGAGGTCAAGTCGCTGCTGGTGGGCGAGGCCGCCGATCCGGCGCTGATCGCGACCATCACCGAGGTGGCGGCCGCCGACCCGAAGATCAAGAAGGTGCTGCGCACGCTCGCCGTCCAGCAGGGACCCGGCGAGGTCATGCTCGCGCTCAAGCTGCACTTCGTGACCGGGCTGACCGGCGAGGAGCTGGTCGACTCGATCAATGCCTTCGAGGTGCGCTTGCAGCAGCGGGCGCCCGAGGTGAAGTGGTGCTTCGTCGAGCCCGACCACCACGACTAGCGGTCCCCGACGGCTCGCTGAGCGCCCTTCGGTTCGCCTCTCCGTTCCGGCGCCCACGCTGATCGCACCAGGAGATCGCCGTGAGGCGTGCGTCCACCCGCGACGGAGTTGTCGTACGCTAACGCATCGTGTCGAGCGCAACCGCTGCCTCCACCTCCCCGGATCTCCACGAGCTCGGTGCCGTCCCCGAGCTGGGCGTCGTGCCGCGACGGATGCTCGCGCAGGTGATCCGCGCGTCGGCGTTCGGCGAGCCGATCGAGGCCTTCAAGGAGGAGGCGCTGCCGGTCCCGGAGCTCGGGCCGCGCGACGTCCTCGTCTACGTCATGGCCGCCGGCGTCAACTACAACAATGTGTGGGCCGCGATGGGCATCCCCATCGACGTCATCAAGACCCGCCAGAAGAAGGGCGAGACCGAGGACTTCCACGTCGGCGGCTCCGACGCGAGCGGCGTCGTCTGGGCGATCGGCAAGGACGTCACGAGCGTCGCGGTCGGCGACGAGGTCGTCGTCCACTGCGGGATGTGGGACCACGACGATCCATGGGTCGTCGCAGGCAAGGATCCGATGTTCGCCCCGTCGCAGAAGATCTGGGGCTACGAGTCCAACTGGGGCAGCTTCGCGCAGTTCACGCGGGTGCAGGATCACCAGTGCCTGCCGAAGGCGCCGCACCTCACGTGGGAGGAGGCGGCCGCGTACATGCTCGTCGGCGCGACGGCGTACCGCATGCTCCACGGCTGGGCAGGGAACACCGTGCAGCCCGGCGATCCCGTGCTGATCTGGGGCGGTGCCGGCGGGCTCGGCTCGATGGCGATCCAGATCGCGCGCGCGGCCGGCGCCCGGCCGGTCGCGGTCATCTCGGGCTCGACGGAGGCCGGGAAGAACGACTTCTGCAAGAAGCTGGGGGCGGTGGGCGTGATCGATCGGCGCAAGTTCGACCACTGGGGCAAGCTCCCGCGGTGGTCGGACGAGATCGAATACAACCAGTGGCTCAAGGGCGCGCGCGCGTTCGGTAGCGCGTTCTGGGAAGCCCTCGGCGAGAAGAAGAACCCGACGATCGTGTTCGAGCACCCGGGCGAGACCACGCTGCCGACGTCGTGCTTCATGTGCGAGACCGGCGGCATGGTCGTGATCTGCGCGGGCACGACGGGCTACAACGCCACGCTCGACCTGCGTTACCACTGGATGCGGCAGAAGCGGCTGCAGGGCAGCCACTTCGCCAACGACGACCAGTCGCGCGGCGTCAACGACCTCGTGATCGCGGGCAAGGTCGACCCCTGCCTGTCGAAGGTGTTCCCGTTCGCGGGCACCGGCGAGTGCCACCAGCTGATGCGCGACAACAAGCATCCCTCGGGCAACATGTCGATCCTCGTGAACGCGCCGCGGCCCGGCCTGCGGACGCTCGCCGAGGTCAGGGCCGCCAGGCCATGACGGCCACGGTCACGCGCCCGTTCCGCGTGCTCGGGCTCCAGCAGATCGCGATCGGCGCGCCGAGCAAGGCGACGCTGCGCCACCTCTGGGTCGACCTGTTCGGGATCCCGGTGACCGGCACGTTCCGCAGTGACCAGGAGAACGTCGACGAGGACATCCTGTCGATCGCGGGCGTCGAGATCGACCTGATGGAGCCCATCGACCAGTCGCGCAGCCCGCGCGTCCACGAGCCGCGACTCAACCACCTCGGGCTGTGGGTCGACGATCTGCGCGCCGCCGTCGAGTGGCTGAGCGCGCAGGGGGTGCGGTTCACGCCGGGCGGGATCCGGCGCGGCGCGGCCGGCCACGACGTCTGCTTCATCCACCCGAAGGGCGATGGCACGTCGCCGCTGTCGGGCGAGGGCGTGCTGATCGAGCTCGTCCAGGCGCCGCCCGAGATCATCACCACGCTGGGTGGCGCGACGGTCGGCGCGGCGCCGCCGGCATCCCCATCCCCCGGAGGCGCACCATGACCGTCGAGGAGCTCTACGCACAGCTGATCGATGCCTGGAACGGCCGCGACGCGGCGGCCTTCGAGGCGCTGTTCGTCCTCGACGGTGACCTCGTCGGGTTCGACGGCAGCCAGCTCCACGGGCAGGGCGCGATCGGCGAGCACCTGCGCGCGCTCTTCGGCGATCACCCGACGGCGCCGTACGTCTCCCGGATCACCGGCGTCACCCAGATCTCCACCGACGTCGCGATCGTGCGCGCGATCGCCGGGATGGTCCCGCCGGGCCAGCAGGAGCTCGATCCGAAGCTCCACGCCGTCCACCGGATGACCGCCGTGCATCGCGGCGGCGCCTACCGGGTCGCGCTGTTCCAGAACACGCCGATCCAACTGCACGGCCGACCCGCCGAGGTCGACGCGATCACGGCCGAGCTCCGCGCCGTCGCCCTGAAGTAGCAGCGAGGCAGGCCCGCGCCGGCCGTCAGCGCAGGTACGAGAAGCTGAGGTACTTGTTCTCGACGAGCGCGCCGTTGTCGACCGACACCTCGCGCGTCACGACGATGCCCTCGGCCTCGCGGGGCAGGCCTTCGAACTTCATCGCGCGCGCGGTCTCGCGCAGGCACTCGACGAGCGGCGCGTCCAGCAGCGTCGTCTTGTCGTCGACGACGCCGGTGTCCTCGATGACGACGCGATCCGGCTTCTGGGCGACGATGAACGTCAGCGTCGCGTTGCCCGAGTGCTTCGCGCCACCACCGCCTGCGCGCTCGAGGCACGCGCGGACCTGCGGCTCGACCGCGGCGATCTGCGCGCGGATCTGCGTGACGCCGTAGTGCAGGTTCTTCGTGTTCTCCCTCGACGCGGGGGCGGGGCCATCGTTCGCCGGCGTCGGCGCGAGGCCGGGCGCGGGGAGGGC
>JALZOI010000921.1 GCA_030857245.1 Myxococcota bacterium | reverse complement strand
CTACCAACCCGGGGCGCGCAGCCCGCTCCGTGGGCACGAGCCGGCGCTCGCGGCGTGCCTGGGCCGGCAGGATCACACGTCGGGTGTGCTCGTCGTCGATCTCTCGTTCGCTCCCGCCGGTGCGGTCACCCAGGCGATCGCCCACGGCACGACGAGCCAGGCCACCCGCAACTGCATCGCGGCCGCGGTGCAGCAGATCACGCGCAGCGAGGCGGGGCCGCCGCGGCAGCGCTGCTCGCTCGCGTTCGGCGCGCTGCCGCTCGCGGGCGCACCCGGGGTCGAGCTCACGCCCGACGCCATCCAGTGGGACGGCACGCCGGTCGCGCGACCCGCGGATCACGCCGCCGACGGTGGGGCGACCGCGACGATCCCCCCGCTCGTCGCGGCGGCGCAGCCGTTCGCGCAGCCGTTCACCGATGCCGTCGCGATCCGCGGCCCGGTCATGCTGCGCCCGCACGACGCGACGCCGATGCACCTCGTGAACCTCGCGGCGCGCTCGCTGCACGCCGCCGGGATCGAGGACGTCGTGTATGCGGCGCAGGACGGGGCAGGGTGGCGCGCGCTCGCCCGCGACCTCGAGCTGCCGGTCGTCCCGGTGCCGGTCGGGACCGGCGAGCGCTGGTACGGCCGGGCCCGCGGGATGCAGCACGCGCTCGCGATGCGGGTCGATCCCGACGGCGTCTGGCTCGTGCTCTCGCAGAGCGGCGAGGCGCAGCACATCCCCGCGAACGCGGGCGCGCTCGATGGCGTCGCCCTCGAGCAGGCGCTGCGCGCGCACAAGGCGTCGGCGGCGTTCGCCGACCGTGCGGATCTCGAGCTCGCCGGGTCGGGTGCGGTGCCGTACCGGACGGTGCTCGACGCGCTCGCGCGCGCCGCCGCGGCGGGCTTCGGCGATGCCGTGCTGATGACCCCCGAGGCGCAGTCCGCGCGCCCCGAGCGCTAGGATCGCGCTACCTTCGCGGTCATGCACATCGCTCGCTCGCTCGCGCTCGTGATCGTGATGATGGCGGCGTGCGGCGGTGGCATGACCACGCCGGTCGACGGCGCCCCGATCGACACCACGCGTGGCACCGATGCCGCGCCGACGTTCGACCCGCTCGTCGGGATCGGCGACGTCGAGCTCGTGCAGGGCGGGTTCATGTTCACGGAAGGGCCGCAGTGGCGCGAGGCCGAGGCGGACCTCGTGTTCACGGACATCCCGGCGAGCACGATCTATCGCTACACCCCGGGCGGCGCCGCGCCGACTAGCCTGCGCTCGCCGAGCGGCAACGCGAACGGCCTCGCGATCGACGGCGCGGGCGCGCTGATCGCCGCGCAGCACGGCACGCGGAGCGTCACCCGCAACGGCACCGCGATCGTGAGCACGTTCGAGGCCAAGAAGCTGAACTCGCCGAACGACGTGATCGTCGCCGACGACGGCACGATCTACTTCACGGATCCGCCGTACGGCATCCCGCAGGGGCAGACCTCGGAGCTCGGGTTCATGGGCGTGTTCCGGATCGCGCCCGGCGGCACGCTCACCGCCGAGCACCGCGGCCCGACGTCGGCGCGGCCCAACGGCATCGGCCTGTCACCCGACGGCGCGACGCTCTACGTCGCCGACACCGCTGACGGCAAGCTCTACCGGTTCCCGGTCCAGGCCGGCGGCGCGCTCGGCACCCGTGAGGTGCACGCGACCACGGCAGGCAGCCCCGACGGCCTCGCGATCGACATCGCCGGCAACATCTTCGTGACCACGTCGGGCGGCATCGAGGTGTTCGCACCGACGGGCACCCGCCACGGCAACATCCCGCTGCCCGGTGGGGCGCAGGCGCCCGCGAACTGCGCGTTCGGCGACGCCGATCACCGCACGCTGTACATCACCGCACGGACGCAGCTGCTACGCGTGCGGCTCGCGAATCCCGGCCTGCCGCGCCGGTAACACCGCACGATCCCAGGGCAACGAAGATCCTGCGGTCCGCAGGGACGGTGGTAGCCTGGAACCACCATGCGCGGCATCGGCACTCTCCTCGTCGTCCTCGTCGCCGCGTGTGGGCCGCCGGTCGCGCGCAACGTGCCGCAGCCGAACACCGCCGCCGCCGCGGGGATCGTCGCCGGCGCAGCGGCCGCGGTCACGCTCGCCGATCCGGCGGGCGCAGCGGCGAAGCAGGAGCAGAACAAGGTCGCTGACGAGAAGCGGCCGCAGCGCGTGAAGGGCACCGTGCCCGCCGCCGTGTTCGACCGGCTCGAGGACCAGCAGCGCACGGGCGCACCCGGCGAGCCGGTCGTCGAACCCGCGGTGGCACCGGGCAGCGCACCGGGCCCAGCTCCCGTGCCGGGGCGGCTCCCGCTCCAGCCGCCGCTGGCGATCCCGACACCCTGACGCTCGCGCGCGCGCGTGCTCCACTGCAGGGCATGATGAAACCGCTGCTGTTCGGATGGCTGCTCGTCACGACCGTCGGCTGCAAGAAGTCCGACCCCGCGGCGACGGCGACGACCGTCACCAGCGAGCCCGCGGCGGCGACCGCACCGCGGCCCGTGGAGCCGTCGGCACCGGCGGCGGCGGCCGCGATCGGGGAGCCGACAACTCGCCCAAGGAGCCGTCC
>JALZOI010000920.1 GCA_030857245.1 Myxococcota bacterium | reverse complement strand
CCCCCCTCGCGTGGCGCGTGTGGTTAGCGCCGCATGCCGAGCCGGCCGGCGAGCTGGACCGCCGCCGGCAGCGTCGGATCGACGGTGAGCGCGCCATGGAGGTGCCAGCGCGCGGAGTCGGCGTCCCCGCCAGCCGCACAGATCAGCGCGAGCGCGACGAGGGCGCGCGGCCACGGCCGGCAGCCGAGGAGCAGCGGCTCGAGAGTGCGGCGCTCGGTCAGCGCGGCCTCCGCCTTGTCGCGGCCCGAGCTGACCTGGACGCGGAAGCGTGCCCACGCGAGGTGCGCCTCGTACTCGGGGTGGCCGGGCAGGTTGCGGCACGCGACCGCGAAGTCGCTCATCGCGCGATGGACCTCGCCTTCGCCGAGCGCGCGCTGGCCGCGCAGGTAGTGATCCGCCGCGGTCCGTGCGGCGCCGGCCTCGACCGCCCACACGGTGCGCAGCTCGGGCAGCTTCTGGCGGAGCCAGTCGTGATAGCGGCCGCGCTGTGCATGATCGACGAGGACCGAGCGCGCCTTCTCGACGAGCTCCCAGATCGGCGTGACCTGCGGGGCGAGCTCCGCCAGATCGAACGCGGACAGCGCATCGGGCGAGAACCGGAACGCGACGAGCGCGTACGCCGTCTCGATCTCCGGGTACTCCGCCTCGGGCGTGATCTCGAGGACGTCGTAGTACGTGCTGCGCTCGAGCCGCTGGGTCCGGGCACGGAGGTGCGCGCGGACCTCCGCGAGCATGCGGCGCGCGGGCGTCGCGACGTCGCGGACCTCGGGGGTGAAGTCGAGCGCGCCCATCGAGCCGAGTGCCCAGATGAACCGCGCGGTCGCCGATGGATCGAGCGGGCCGACCTTGACCGCCGATTGCACGGTCAGCGTGCCGTCGAGCTGCGCGGCGACCTCGAGCTCGGGCACGCTGAGGATGCGCTCGGCGCGGAGCTCCTCGAGCCGCGCGGTCGGTGTCGCGTAGTGGTGGACGTGCCAGCGCAGCGCGCTCCGTGCGATGTCGAGATCGACCTTGCGCGCGGCGACGATGCCCTGCTGGCAGGCCGCGAGCGACTCGGCCGACGGCGGGAGCTTGCACGCGGCGCGGAGCACCGACCACCGCATGCCCGACGCGAGCCGCAGCTTCTCGGCCTCGCGGATCGTCGTGACGAGCGTCGTCAGCTTCGCCGTCGTCGCGACGAGGGTGACCCGCGCGAGCGGCGCCTGCGTGCGCGCGACCTGCGACGAGCCGATCGCCACGATGCCGGGCACCGCGGCGTGATCGCGCCATGCCTCCGCCACCGTCGCGAGCCGCGCACCGAGGTGATCGGCATCGATCAACACGACGGTCGGGGGACCGCCGCTGTCGGGCCCCTGAAGCTCGCCCTTGATGCGCGAGTGAGGGCCGTCGGCCTGGCTGGCGTCCCAGGTCGCGGTCAGCCCGGCCTTGACCAGCTGCTCTTCGAGCTGCACGCCCTGGCCAACGTCTGCGAGCGCGATCAAGACGACGGTCACCGCAAAGAGCGTATCACCGCGCGTCGATCAGCTCACGGATGTCGCTGCACACGTCGTCGATCGCGGTGCGCGCAGCGCGCACGGCACCCGCCAGGCTGAAGAAACCATGGATAAGGGTGGGGTAGCGACGATGGCGAACCGCGACGCCGGCAGCCCGGAGCGCGGCGGCGTAGGTATCGCCTTCGTCGACGAGCGGATCGTAGCCGGCGGTGATGACCACCGCGCGCGCGGCGCCGCCGAGGTCTCGCCAGTACAGCGGCGAGATCACCTTGCGATCGTCGGTGTCGTTCAGGTAGTGGCCGCGGAACCAGTGCATCATCGAGCGGGTCAGCAGGTAGCCGTCGGCGTGGCGGTCGATCGACGGTGACGTCAGCGTCATGTCGACGATCGGATAGATCAACACCTGGAGGTCGGGCTTGCGGCGCGCGAGCCCATCGACGTGCGCGCACACGTAGCCGCCGAAGCTGTCACCCGCGACGGCGATCCGGCCGCCGGGTGCCACGCGCGCTGCGACGGCCTCGTACGCGGCGAGGCCGTCCTCGATCGCGGCGGGGTGCCGTGCCTCGGGCCCGGTGCGGTAGCCCACCGATGCGACCGTGCACCCCGTCTGCGCCGCGATCAGCCGCGTCACCGGATCGGAGCTCGCGATCGAGCCGATCACGCCGCCGCCGCCATGGAAGTACACGACCCAGTGGGGCCCGGCGTCCTCGGGGCTGTAGATCCGCACCGGGATCGGGCCGGCCGGACCGGTGACCGTGGTGTCGATGATGCGCGCCATCGGGGCGAGCCGCACGTCGAGCGGCGACAGGCCCTCCTCGGCGAAGCGCCGCGCCTCTACCGGATCCATCGAGTCGAGCGCTGGCAGCCGCATCAGGCGCTGCAGCTCGAGGACGCCCGCGACCTGGCGATCGAGCCCGACGTCGGCGTCGCGTTGCCGGCGGCGCGCGAGCACGCGGACCACGGGCCCGGCGAGCGCGACCCGTGCAACTCCGCGGAGCAGCCGAGCTTTCACGTCGCGCAACGTATCAGCGACGGCGGCGCAGCGCGAGCACCAGCGCGCCGAGGCCGGCGAGCAGGAACGCCGGCGAGCCGCCGTGCGTGGAGCAG
>JALZOI010000294.1 GCA_030857245.1 Myxococcota bacterium | reverse complement strand
GGCCGAGGCCGCGGCGGAGCGACGCCGGGCGGAGGCCGCGGCCGCGAAGCGAGCCGCCGAGCAGCACGCTCTCGAGGAGGCGCTGCGGACCGGGCGCGCCGAGGTGGAGCGCCGGACTCGCGAGCTCCACCGGATCCAGAAGGCCCTCGACGATGCGACCGCGGTCGTCGAGAAGTCGCAGACGATCGTCGATGATCTCGAAGCGAAGCTGGCCGCCCTCGTCGAGGAGGACGACGCGACGGAGTGAACCGAGCCGTCGCGGATCGCGAAGCGCGGACCCACCGTGCCGTCGGCCACCTACATGGCGCGCCGGCCCGCGCCGCTTGCGCGCCCACGCGAAAGATCGGCTCGTCGCCGCAAGCGTTGCGCACCTCGTGAACCGGTTTCGCGGCACACCGCTCGCAGCACGGGTTCCCACGATGCCGAGCAAGGGAACGCGGGGGATGGGGCTGTTCGCGCTGGCGATCACGAGCGTGCTCGTCGCGGTGCTCCTCGTCGCGGCGCACGAGCCGCGCGCGACCACGGTCGTCGCCATCGTGGCGGCGGCGTGGCTCACGAGCGGGGCCTGGCATCGAGCGGTCGCACGCAAGCAGGCCAGCGCGCTGCGGAGCTGCGTGCCGAGCACGAGCGAGTGCTGACGGCGGCGCGCGCGACCGAGCACGAGCTGCGCACCAGGGCCGACGACGCGCAGGCGGTCGACGCGAGCGAGCGGGTGCAGCTCGAGCAGCAGGTCCGGGAGGCGCAGAAGCTCGAGTCGCTCGGCTTGCTCGCCGGCGGCGTCGCGCATGACTTCAACAACATCCTCGCGGTGATCCTGTCGAGCACCAGCATGCTCGACGAGGTCATCCCGCACGGCCACCGCGAACGCGAGCTCGTCGACGAGATCGCGGCGGCGGTGACCCGCGCGACCGCGCTGACCCGGCAGCTGCTCGCGTTCAGCCGCAAGCAGGTCATCGAGCCCGTCGTGCTCGATCTCAACATGGCCGTCAATGACACCCGCAAGATGCTCCGGCGCATGGTCGGCGAGGACATCGTCATCACGACGTCCCTCGAGCCGGACCTCGGCCACGTGCGGATGGATCCGGGATACCTCGTCCAGGTCCTGATGAACCTCGTCGTCAACGCGCGCGACGCGATGCCGCGCGGCGGATCGCTCACCGTCACGACGCGCAACGCCTTGAAGGGCGACGTCGCCGAGGTGACGCTCTCGGTGACCGATACCGGCTGCGGCATGCCGCCCGAGGTCCGCGAGCGGATCTTCGAGCCGTTCTTCACGACGAAGGGGCTGGGCAACGGAACCGGCCTCGGGCTGTCAGTCGTGCACGGCATCATCGAGCAGGCGGGGGGCCGGATCGCGGTGCACAGCGAGCCGGGGGTCGGGACGACGTTCGAGATCCACCTGCCGCTCGTGGACGCCCCCGCGGACCACATCACGAACGTCGCCATCGCCGGTGCGATGGGCACCGAGAAGATCGTGCTCGTCGATGATGACGTGTTCGTCCGGATCTCGACCTCGCGCGCCTTGCGCGCCCGCGGTTACAACGTGCTCGAGGCGAGCGATGCCGCGACCGCCTTACGGCTCCTCGGTGATCGTGACATCAAGTTGCTGGTCACCGACGTCGTGATGCCGGGGATGGATGGCCCCGAGCTCGTCGACGAGGCCCGCCGCCGGCGGCCCACGCTCAAGGTGCTCTACATGAGCGGCTACACCGATGACGCGCTGCTGCGCCACGGCGTCCACGCGAACGACATCGCGGTGCTCGAGAAGCCGTTTCGCGGGCACATGCTCGCGGGCAAGGTCCGCCAGCTGCTCGACGCCTCGGAGGGCGGGCCATCCGAGAACGCCCTGACGGCGGCGTAGCGTCCGGCTCGCCCCGTCCCGTCCCGTCGGATGGAGGTCCGGGGCGCACATGCGAACACGGTGCTCCGTAGCTTCACGTTCCCGGTAAGAGGTCGATGTTGCGTTCAGGGGAATCTTGAACCATCAGCCAATCCACCGTCGCGGTAGCCTCCCGTTCGTCGCGTTGCTCGTGGGGGGACTCGCGATCAGCTGCGGCGATAACCTGCCGGAGGTCGAACGGGTCTGCGCCCCGACGGAGACCGACTGCGACGGCGCATGTCGCCGGCTGCCGAGCGATCCCGCCAACTGCGGCGCGTGCGGCGTCGCGTGCGGCGTCGGCCAGGTGTGCAGTGCCGGGACGTGTGAGTCGACGTGCGCGGCCGGGACCGCCGCGTGCGACGGCGCGTGCCTGGACCTCGCGAACGACGTCGACCACTGTGGCGCCTGTGGAACGGCGTGCCGCACTGACGACGGGACGGCGTCGTGCATCGCGGGCGTGTGCGGGATCGCGAGCTGCGATGCGGGCTTCTTCGCGAACAACGGCGCCTGCGTGCTGTGCGCGGACGCCTGTGCCGCCGGTCAGTTCGAGTCGGTCGCGTGCTCGACCGCCACCGATCGCGCGTGCACGACGTGCGCTGCGATCGCCGGCTGCTCGTCGGTGACCTGCACCAGCAGCACCGATGCGGTGTGCAACACCTGCGAAGCGGGCCAGTACTGGAGCGGCACGGCCTGCGAGGCCTGCACCACCGACGCGTGCCCCACCGGGACCTACGAGGCGGTGGCGTGCACGGCGACGGCGGACCGCAGCTGCGGAGCCTGCACCGCCATCGCGGGCTGCACCGCCGCGAGCTGCACCACGGCGGCCGACGAGACCTGCCTCGCCTGTGACGCCGGCCTCTACCTCAGCGGTGGCGCGTGCGTGGCGTGCACGCCGTGTGGCGCCGGTGAGTTCGAAGCGACCGCGTGCACCGCGACCGCGGATCGCACCTGCGAGGCCTGCACCACCGACGCCTGCCCCATCGGGACCTACGAAGCGGTGGCGTGCACCGCGACGACGGACCGCAGCTGTGCAGCCTGCACCGCCATCGCGGGCTGCCCCGCCGCGAGCTGCACGACGGCCGCGGACGAGACCTGCCTCGCATGTGACGCCGGCCTCTACCTCAGCGGTGGTGGGTGCGTGGCGTGCACATCGTGTGGCGCCGGTGAGTTCGAAGCGACCGCGTGCACCGCGACCGCGGATCGCACCTGCGAGGCCTGCACTACCGACGCCTGCCCCACCGGCACCTACGTGGCGGCGGCGTGCACCGCGACGGCCGACCGCAGCTGCGGAGCGTGCACCGCCATCGCGGGCTGCGCCGCCGAGAGCTGCACCACGGCGGCCGACGAGACCTGCCTCGCATGTGACGCCGGCCGGTACCTCAGCGGTGGCGCGTGCGTGGCGTGCACGCCGTGCGGCGCCGGGGAATCCGAACAGACGGCGTGCACCGCGACCGCGGATCGCACGTGCGCGGTGCTGGACTGTTACACGCTGCGCGTCGGGAACCCGCTCGTCGGCAACGGCGTCTACGTGATCGATCCCGATGGCGCAGGCGGGGAGCCGGCGTTCGCGGCGTACTGCGACATGACGTCGAATGGCGGCGGCTGGACGCTGCTGATGAAGGTCAACGGCGCGCTCTCGACGTTCACCTACCAGGCCGCGCTGTGGACAAACACCGTCAGCTATCAGCCGGACCAGGTCGCGCTGGACGTCGTCAACGAGACCAAGTCGCCCGGCTTCGCGACGATGCCGTTCACCGCGCTGCGCGTCGGCATGTTCGACGCGACCGACGGCGTGACGCGGTGGCTCGAGGTCCCGCACGCCGACGACTCCCTGTTCGCGCTGTTCACGGGCGGCTTCCAGGCGCTCGCGCTCGGCCGCGACGCGTGGAAGGGCCTCCTCGCCAGCCCGTCGCTCCAGTACAACTGCAACCGCGAGGGCTTCAACGTCGTCTCCGGGGGGGGGACGAACACGCGCATCGGCATCATCGGCAACCAGGAGAACAACTGCGACTCGCCCGACTCGCGCATCGGGATCGGTACCGAGGGCGACTTCTGCGGCCAGAACCCGAGTCACGCGGCCGGCAACGAAGCTCGGTGCCAGAGTGACGCCGGCGACCGCGCGACCGTCGCCTTCGGCTACGTCATGGTGCGCAACTGCCCGGGTGGCATCTGCGACTGCGGCACGCTCGCGTCGTGTGACGCGCTCTGCGTCGACACCGCCACCGACATCGAAAACTGCGGCGCGTGCGCGACCACGTGCGCCGCGCAGCCGAACGCCCTGCCGACGTGCGTCACGGGCAGCTGCCAGGTGACGTGCAACCCCGGCTTCGACGAGTGCGACCTGAATGCCGCGACCGGCTGCGAGACCTACGTCAGTCGGAATGACGCGAACTGCGGCGCCTGTGGGAACGCGTGCACCGCCGGTCTGACCTGCCGCAACAGTGCCTGTCTCGCGCCCACGGCGCTGCAGATCGTCAACCCGAACGGCGCGCTCGTCGAGTACCTGCCGCGGAACTGGGGCGGCCAGAGCGACAGCGCCGAGGGCTCGTGCAGCACCGACTGCACGGTCCATCCGACGGTGGGGGAGTACGGCGTGCGCGTCCGTTCGAGCACGGGGTTCGCGTCGGGCTGCGACGACGTCAACCGCCGCGGCGAGTGCTACGTGACGTTGCCGGCGCGCGTGGTCGTCAACTGACCGTCCCACGCCAACCACCCGCGCGCCACGCGGCGACGAGCTCCTAGCGCCGGCCGCGCGGCGTCCCGAACGTCGCCGTCACCGTCTGCGTCTTGCCGTCGCGCATGAACGTGATCGTCGTCGGCGTGCCCGGCTTCGCCTGCTCGAGCACGAACATCAGGTCGGGCACGTTCGCGACCTCGGCCGTGCCGATCTGCATGATCCGATCACCGGCCTTGAGGCCCGCCTTCGCCGCGGCGCCGTCGGGCACGACGTCCGAGAGCACGACGCCCTTGGGCTGATTCGGCTCCTCGCTGTACGACGGCACGGTGCCGAGCGAGGCGCCCCGGCGGCGAACATCGCCGCCCATCGGGGACTCGGGCGCCGACTTCACGTAGGTCAGCGCGCCCGGGCGATTCGCGACGGCGAGCGCGGTGGCCGCGGCGATCGCGGCGACCCGCACCCCGCCGACGGCGTTGATCTGATCCGCGTCGTCGTTGGCCGTGTGGTACTCGCGATGGCTGCCGGTGAAGTAGAACAGCACCGGGATGCCCGCGATGTAGAACGGCATGTGATCGGACGGGCCGTAGCCCGAGCCGCCGATCGTGCAGTCGACGCGCGACGCGGCGCACGCGGGTGTGACGAGGTCCTTCCACTCCTTCGCGGAGTCGGCGCCGTTGACGTGCAGGCGGTTCATCTTCATGCGGCCGACCATGTCCATGTTCAGCATCGCGACGATCGGCTCCTTCGTCGGCGGGTGCTTCGTGTAGTGGAACGCGCCGAGCGCGCCCATCTCCTCGGCCGAGAAGGCGACGATGTAGATGTCCCGCGCCAGCTCGCCACGCTTCGCCGCGAGCACGCGCGCCGCCTCGATCAGCGCCGCGACGCCCGACGCGTTGTCATCGGCGCCGTTGTGCACGGCCTTGACGTTCGGATCGAGGGCCGAGGGGCCGCCGCCCATCCCGAGGTGATCGAGGTGCGCGCCGATCACGACCACGCCCGGCTGCTTCTGCGCCGCGCCCGCGCGGATCACGCCGACGAGGTTCGCCGTCTTCGTGCGCACCGGCTCGAGCGCGACGGCGAGCTTCACGGTGTGCGCGCCCTGGCGCAGCGCGCTGCCCACCTTGCGAGTCACGACGACGACCGGGATCTGCGCCTCGCTCTCGGCGGCGGCCAGCTTCGGCAGCGGTGCCTCGTCGGCCTTCGGGTCACCGTCGTCGACGACGATCATCCCCTTCGCACCCTTGCCCTTGGCGATGAACGCCTTGTAGCGGAGGTCGCCGAGCCGGGCCGCGAGCTGGCCATCGAGCTTGGCGTCCGGCGGCACGAAGCGACGGACGAGCACGATCTTGCCGCGCACGTTCTTGCCCTTGTACTCGTCGAGCTTGGCGTCTGCGTCGACGATGCCCCAGCCGACCGGCACGACCGCACCGCTCACGGTCGCGCTCGCCGACGCCGCCATCGGGCCGAGCTCCTCGGGCGCCACCGGCTTGCCGTCGATCGCGAGGGCCGTCGCGGCGCCGCGCCGGACCTCGGTCGTGACCTCGAAGCCCTGCCGCCAGCCGGGGACCCCGGGCTCGACGCCCGCCTCCGCGAGCTGATCGCGCACCGCATCGAGCGCGTCGTCGAGCCCCTTGGTCCCGACTCCGCGGCCCTCGCGCGCATCATCGGCGAGGTACTGCACCGTCGCTGCGAACCGCCCGACCGCCGCGGTCTCGGGCGCGGTCGCGACCGGCTCGCTGTCGACCCACTCCGCGAGGAACACGTTGGTATCGGCCTTGCCCGCCGGCGTGCCGGTCGCGCGATAGACCTCGACGCCGTCCTTGCCGACCGTGACGTCGCGGCGGTTCGACGAGAACGACAGGGTCTTGCCGTCGGGCGAGAACACCGGGAAGCCGTCGAAGCCGCCGGAGTACGTGATGCGCTCGAGGTGCTTGCCGTCGACGTCGACCGCGAACAGATCGAACTCGGCGCTCCGCGGGTTCAGGTAGTTCGACGCGAAGATCACGCGCTTGCCGTTCGGGAAGAAGAACGGCGCGAACGACGCCCCCGGCAGGTACGTGATCTGGCGCGCGTCCGAGCCGTCGGCGTTGGCGACGTAGAGATCCATCTTCGTCGGCTTGACCAGCCGCTTCGCGAGCAGCGCCTGGTAGTCCTCGAGGTCCTTGCCGGTCGGCCGCGACGACCGCCACACGATCTTCGAGCAGTCGGCCGAGAAGAAGGCGCCGCCGTCGTAGCCCCACGAGCTCGTGAGCTGGCGGACGTTCTTGCCGTCGGCGTCCATGCGGAACAGCTCGAGATCGCCGGTGCGATCCGACGTGAAGATGATGCTGCCGTCGACGGCGCACACCGTCGCCTCGGCGTCGTAGCCCGGCTCGTTCGTCAACTTGCGCAGGTTCGTCCCGTCGGCGTTCGCGCGGTAGATGTCGAACTCGAAGAGTCCCCACAGGTAGCCCTGCGAGTTATCGGGCGGCGTCGGGCACTGCGCCGAGACCTCGTGCGTCGACGCGTAGACGATCTCCTGATCGCCCTTGAGGAAGTACGCGCACGTCGTGCGGCCCTTGCCGGTCGACACCAGCTTGGCCTCGCCACCGGTGACCGGCAGGATCTCGATCTGGTCGCACTGGTACGGCTTGCGGTTGCTCTGCAGGATCAACCGATCGCCGCCGAACGCCCAGTACGCCTCGGCGTTGTCGCCGCCGAAGGTGAGCTGGCGGACGTTCCGCAGGTGCTTCTCCTCGGGGAGCGCCAGGTCCTTCCCGGGCGCCGGCTCGTGCTTCGAGGACACGGTCGTGGTCTTCGCGGCGTCGGGTGGACAGCACCCGGCGACGAGCGAGCCGGCGATCGAGAGGGCCAGCGGGTACAGCAGCAGCGGCGCACCGTTCATGCGCCGGAGAGTACCTCAGGCCGCGCGGCTCGCACCCGTACGCCGGTGCCCGAGCGCGATCGCGAGCGGCAGCGGCGCCGGTGCCTCCTGGCCCTGGCGCTCGACATCGACGGCCCACAGGTACAGGCACGTGTAGTAGGCCATGCGGAGGTACGTCGAGAACGCGACGAACATGGCGAGCATGCCGCCGCCGACCACGAACGCGATGACGAGCGCCGGGGTGCCGCCGAGCACCGTGAACGAGCCGTAGACGACGCCGAAGATCAGCAGGAACCACACGAAGCCGATCAGGCCGGTCACGCCGCGGACGCCGACCTCGCCGAGGCCGATCAGCAACATGTGCCCCTTGTGGAGCGCGCGGACGCGGCGCATCGCCTGCCCGAACCCAGCGTCCTCGATGATGATCGCCGGCAGCAGCAGGAACGACAGCGTCGTCCACACCGCCTCGATGATGCCGCCGATGATCCTGCCGATGATCGAGCCCTCGTCACCGATCGCGCGCGCGAACTGGTCGACCACCGTCGAGATCAGCGAGAGGAACACGATCGCGGGGAAGTTCTTGCCCGCATCCTTCGCGCCGGCACGCACGCTCGGCAGCCCACCCTTGAGATGGACGTCGATCATGTTGACGGTCATGCCGTTGAAGAAGAAGAAGATGATGAACGAGCCGAGCGTCGCGATGCCGCTGACGATCCCCCACATCGTGTTCGACCACTGCGGCTCGATCGCGATCAGCACGCCGACCCACGCGATGAAGTACGCGAGGCTCACGAGCAGCTGATAGAGCGACGGCAGCAGCAGCTTCTTGCACTGCCCCGCCATCGCGAACGCCGCCTTGATGAACGCCCACCCCTTGCTCCAGCTCTCGATGAAACCCATGTCAGTTCCCCCCCGACGCCCAGTATAGATCAGCCATCCGGGCGTCAGGCGCCGCCCTCAGCCCCGGTCGCCCTCGTCCGCGCGGGCTTCCGCCCCCGCCGCGCGCGTCGTCCGCGCGCTTTGGCTATAGTGCGCGCGTGCTCTCCGTCGCCGACGCTCTCGCGGCCGTGATCGAGCGGCTGCCGCGCCCGGCACCCGCCGCCGCCGAGCACGTCGCGCTGGCCGCGGCGCTCGGGCGCGTGCTCGCCAGCGA
>JALZOI010000919.1 GCA_030857245.1 Myxococcota bacterium | reverse complement strand
ACGCACGCGGGCAGGGCGCGCTCCGAGCACGACGACGCGGTCGCCGAGCTGCACTGCCTCCTCGATGTCGTGGGTCACGAACACGACCGTGCGAGGCCGCTCCGCGAGCGTCGAGACCAGCTCCTTGCGCA
This sequence comes from Myxococcota bacterium, assembly GCA_030857245.1. Classification (GTDB taxonomy): domain Bacteria; phylum Myxococcota_A; class Polyangia; order Haliangiales; family Haliangiaceae; genus JABFXX01. The sequence goes on along the minus strand of JALZOI010000919.1, from coordinate 2,474 downwards.
TCCGCGCGCGGGTCTGGTAGTCGAGGGCCGAGAACGGCTCGTCGAGCAGCAGGATATCCGTCTCGGCCGCGAGGGCGCGCGCGAGCTCGACCCGCTGGCGCATGCCGCCCGAGAGCTGGTGCGAGTAGTGATCGGCGAACTCGGTCAGGCGCGTGATCTCGAGCCAGTCGTCGACCTTCGTGCTGCGCTGCGACGCCGGCGTCTTCGGCGGCAGCCCGCGCGCGATGTTCTCGCGGACGGTGAGCCACGGGAACAGCCCGCCATCCTGGTAGATGGTGCGGCTCTGGCCATGACGCGCGAGGTGGCCGCGGGTGGGCCGCAGGTGACCGCCGAGCAGGCCGAGCAGCGTGGACTTGCCGCAACCCGACGGGCCGACGCACACGACGAGCTCGCCGTGCGCGACCACGAGGTCGAGCTTGTCGATCACCGTGAGCGCGCCATAGTCGAAGCCCACGCCGTCGAGCGCGAGGATCGTGTCGCGCTTCGGGGCGGGCGTGGGCTCGATCATCGCTCGAACCCCCAGCGCACGCTCGGGATCTTCGCGAGCCGCGAGAACGCGAGGTCCAGGCCGATGCCGATCGCGCCGATCGTGATCATGCCGCAGACCACCAGATCCATGCGCAGGCCGTTGCGCGCGTCGATGATGAGGAAGCCGAGCCCGCTGCGCACCGCGATCATCTCGGCGGCGACGACGACCATCCACGCGACGCCGATCGCCACGCGCAGCGCGGTCACCAGCTGCGGCATGATCGCGGGGAGCGTGATCTGGAACAGCACGTCGCGCGGCGGCAGCCCGAGATCGAGGGCGACCCGGTAGTAGACGTTCGGGACCGTCGCGGAGGCCGCCGCGGTCGCGAGCACGATCTGGAAGAACGTCGCGAGGAAGATGATGAAGATCGCCGGCGGATCACCGATGCCGAACCAGATGATGCCGAACGGGATCCACGCGATCGGCGACAGCGAGCGGAAGAAATTCACCCACGGCAGCAACGCCTCGCGGATGCGCAGCGAGCGGCCGATCACGAGGCCGAGCGGGACGCCGGTGATCACCGCGGTCACGAAGCCCCACGACACGCGGTAGAGCGACGCGACGGTGTCGGTGGCCAGCCGCCCCGAGGCGAGCTCCTCGCCGAACGCGGCCGCGACCTCGGGCGGCGCGGGGACGGTCCCCGTCGGGAACGCGCCGGCGGCCGACGCGATCCACCAGATCGCGAGCAGGACCAGGCCGGTCCCCACCGGCAGCACGAAGCGCAGCATCGAACGCGCCATCGTCGCACGAGCCGCGGCGCGCAGCCCACGATCGCGCGGCAATCCGCGCGCGCGGCACTCTTCGTGCGAGGTTTGCGCTCATGAAGAGGATCGCGATTCTTGGAACCGGGAAGGTCGGCGACGCGCTCGCGCAGGGGTTCCTCGCGAGCGGCTACGCCGTGATGCGCGCATCGCGGGATCCCGCGAAGCTCGGGGCGTGGAAGGCGGCGGCGCAAGGGGAGGCCTCGATCGGGACGCTCGCCGAGGCGGCGCAGTGGGGCGAGATCGTCGTGCTCGCGGTGAAGGGCAGTGGCGCCGAGAGTGCGCTCGAGGAGGCCGGGATCGCGAACCTCGCAGGCAAGACGGTGATCGACACGACGAACCCGATCTCGGAGGAGCCTCCGCAGCACGGCGTGCTCCGCTACTTCACGAACGCGAACGAGTCGCTGATGGAGCGGCTGCAGGCCAGGGCACCGCAGGCCAGGTTCGTGAAGGCGTTCAACAGCGTCGGCAGCACGTTCATGGTGAACCCGCCGTTCAAGCCGACGCCGGCGATGTTCATCTGCGGCAACGACGCCGGCGCCAAGCAGGAGGCCAGCGAGATCCTGACGAAGTTTGGCTGGCAGCCGGTCGACATGGGCGGCGTCGAGGTGGCGCGGCCGATCGAGGCGCTGTGCCAGCTGTGGTGCGCGCCGGGCTTCCTCAAGAACGACTGGTCGCACGCGTTCGGCTGGCTGACGCTCGCCTGATGGCTCCCCGCAAGCGGAGGGCGCACGCGCCCACGCCGCGCCGGCGGCCCGAGACGCGAACGTCCCAGGAGATCGTCGATGCGATCGTGATCGCGAGCATCGAGCTCGTGGCCGAGAGCGGGCTCGAGGGCCTCACGACGAACCACGTGGCCCGCCGCGCCGGCGTCAGCGTCGGCTCACTGTACCGCTACTTTTAGTCCAGGCGTGGAGCGATGTTGTCGGTGGTTCTCCGGGATCCGAACCGCCGCTTGCTCGCGCGCTCCGAACGCTGATGGGCCGGCGTGGAACCGGGTGCCGGGCGCGGCGATCGGGCGTGCGGCACGCTAGAGTCGGCCGTGCTCCGGTCGCTGCCGCTCCTGCTCGCCCTCCTCGCGGACGGCGCGTGCGCCACGCCCGACCCGATGCCGGACCGTCCCGACGCCTGGCAGGAGGGGCCGAGCCTGCCCGAGCAGCGGCGACGACTCGAAGCCGGCGTCG
>JALZOI010000918.1 GCA_030857245.1 Myxococcota bacterium | reverse complement strand
ACCGCGACCTGCGCGCCGGGCTCGCCGATCGCGACCGTGATCCCCGCGAACGCTGCCGAGCACGCGAGCGAGGCCGCGAGGCCGGCGGCGACCGGCGAGGGTGCGCGCCGCGTCGCGTCCCCGCACCGCGAGCTCACGAGCGTCCCGTCGGGTCGGTAGTAGTAGCGAACGCAGTGCTCCTCCGCGGACGCGAGCAGCGCCTCGGCCTCGGTCTCGGTCATCGCCGAGAGGTTGTAGACGTCCTTGTTGCAGCTGCCGCAGTGCCGGACCGCATCGGACTGCGCGTCGCGGAGCGTCATCGCGTTCCAGTCCGCATGACACGGCGTCTTCACGGCGATGGTGCGCAGCCGAACGCGTGCAGGTCGAGGATGCATCGACCCAGCGTAGCGACTGCGTGATGCACCGGTAAAGCGTTTGCTGGAGGCCGGCCGAAACTTCATGCGCCGAGGGCGAACGGCGGCAGCGGGTCGTACAGCAGCGCACAGGTGGTCGAGCGCGCCCGCGGCGCGTAACTCCGCGGTGCGCCGTCAGCGCCTGGTCCAGCTGTCAGCGCAGGGCCGGCGCGTCGGGGTCGTCGACGTGGCCGAGGACGGCCGCGGGGCCCGCTGAACCGTCGAGGTCGGATGCCGGGTGCGGCGGGACCGCGGCCGGCTCGCGATACACTGGCGGCATGCTGGGTGGTCGTGACCGACGTCGTGCCGTTCTCCTGATCGGCGCACTCGCGATCGGCTGTGGTCGTCGCGAAGCGGCGCCGGGTGGCGCCGAGTGGTACCGCGCCGTCGTCGGCGACCCCGAGGTGCCATTCTTCGTCAGCATGCCGGCCCCCGGCACGCCCGGCCGCTGCACCATCGTGAACGGCGAAGAGCACCTCGACGTCGTGTGCAGCTGGAAGGACGCGTCGACCATCGAGCTCGAGTTTCCGATGTTCGCGACGAGCATCCGCGCCACGCGCGACGCCGGGGGCGCGCTGACCGGGACGTGGGAGATGTCGCGGATCAGCGGCAGCGGTCCACCGGCTCCGTTCGCCGCGACCCGGATCGCGCGCCCCGATCCGCAGCTGCGGTTCCCCGCGCCGACCGCGAGCGCGCCGGCGAGTGAGTTCGGGGGGATCTGGAAGTTCGAGTTCCGCGTGCTCGAGACCGGCAAGGGCATCCTGAAGCAGACCCCGGATGGCATCGTGACCGGCACGATCATCCCGCAGGGGATCGGCGACATGCGGTACCTGGCTGGCAACGCCCGCGGCACGACGCTGCTGCTCTCGACGTTCGATGGCCAGCACGCCTACGTGCTCCGGGCCGAGCTCACCGCGAACCAGGCCTCGCTGATCGGAACGTGGGACTACGCGAACGTCCTCAGCGATCGCTTCACGGCGCGCCGGGTCACCGACCTCGATATCGCCGTCGTCGAGAAGGTCCGCCTGCGGGCCGGTGCAACCACCGTGACCATTCCCCAGCTCGCCGATCCGAGCTTCCGCGGCAAGCCGATGATCGTCGACTACTTCGGCACCTGGTGTCCCGCCTGCATGGATCAGACGCCGTTGCTCCTCGACCTCTACCGGCGCCACCATGCCGCGGGGCTCGAGATCCTGTCGATCGCGCTCGAGGGCACCACCGACACCGCCTACAACGAGCGCCAGGTCGAGCACTTCCGCAAGCGCTACGCGATCCCCTGGCGCATCGACGTGGTGCCCGGCGAGTACGCGGAGTCGGAGAGCCTGTTGCCGCCCGAGCTCGAGGGCACGGGCGGCTATCCGATCACGATCTTTCTCGACCGCGATCACCAGGTGCGCGCGGTGCACTCCGGCTTCTACGGCCCCGCCGCGGGGGACGAGTACCACCGGCTCGTGAAGCTGTACGAGCAGCACGTCCTCGAGCTGCTGCGCCCGTGATGCGCGGCCGCTCGGCGGCGCGTCAGTTGACGATGATCGAACCGGCGAAGCTGTCGAACTTGCAGTAGTAGCGATAGGTCCCCGGCTTGTTGAACCGGAAGCACCGCGTCGCGCCGGCGGGCACCGCGAGCACCGGATCGGTCTCCGGGAACCCGACGAGCTCGTGGGCCGCCGCGAGCGTGTAGCGCACGACCTCGCCCGCGGTCGCGGTCGCCATCACGGGCACGAAGCGCGTCGGCTCCGCGGTGATCTCGCGATCGACGGTGGGTGGACAGGGGTCGAGCCAGACGATCGCGGCCGTCGGTGCATCGGGCGCTGCGTCGGGGGCCGGCGGGTCGCTCCCACCGCCACCGCTACACCCGACGAGGAACATCATCGTCGCGAGCATGCGCATGCGCCGACGATAACCGATCACGCGAGCAACGGGCGAAGCTTCGCGGACCCGGGCGGCCACGCGCGGCGCGATACGGCAGCTTCGCGCCCGTCTCCGTCGCGCCGGTGCCTCCCACGACGCGGCGCCGGATCCGCGGCATCCATCGTGGCGACGCGCGAGGCAGGCGCCGTGAGTGGTACCGTCGGACATGCGCCGCTATGGAGCCACCGTCCTCGTGCTGATGCTCGGGCTCGGGCTCCCGGCCTGCGCGTCCGCCAGCACGCCCGGCACCGGCACCGGCACTGATGCCAGCGCGCCCGGCGATGCGCCCGCTTCGCCCGACGC
>JALZOI010000917.1 GCA_030857245.1 Myxococcota bacterium | reverse complement strand
AGTGCACGCACGGCCGCGAGCACCCCGGCCGCGGTCAGCTCGGAGGTCACCTGCTCGCGCCACGTGCCCGCCTTGTCGCGAACGCTGATCACGAGGCCGTCGCGCCGTGCGCGCGACACGCCGGTGCCGAGCACGTCGATCGCGGCGCTCGAGCGGCGTCGACTGACCGCCAGCACGTGCACCGTCGGGTACACGGCCGCGAGCCGCGCGACGGCATCGCGGAGCCAGCCGCGGACGTCCTCGCTCGACATCGGAGCGCGGCGTACTTGCTGCTGCGAGCCGCCGCATCCCAGCGCCCACAGCAGCGTCGATGCCGACGCGACGCCGAGGCTGGCGAGGAGCTCGCGGCGGTTCACGGTCACCACGCGATCATGCCACGGCGAGGGCGCCGCCGACGCCCACGCCCACAACGACGCGCACGCCTACGGTGTGGCCACGCGTCCGCGGACCTCGGCGTCGACCTTCGGGGTCGCGCGCTTCGGCCGCTTGAGCGTGACCTTCGCGCCGGGCGCCCCGCGCGACAGCCAGTCGGCGACCCGGTTGAAGTCGCCGAACCGCGTCAGCTTCTCGTTCGCACCGAGGAAGGCCATCACGACCTCGCGCTGCTCGAACTTCGCGCCGGTGATGTAGCAGTAGCCAGCCGGGCGCGTGTAGCCGGTCTTGCCGCCGATGACGGTGTGGCGCTTCGACACCAGCGGCAGGTTCGTCGTCGTGTAGCCGATCCGGGCCGAGCCATCCTTCGACATCACGGTCTCGTGCTTGGAGCCCATGATCTCGCGCAGGACCTTGTCGTCGAGCGCCGCGCGCAGCGCGATCGCCATCTCGCGAGCCGTCGACACGTTGCCGCGCAGGCCCGACGGATCGGTGAACCGCGTGCGCTTGAGGTGAAGCTCGCGCGCGAGCTTGTTCATCGCGCGGACCAGCTCGTCGGGTCCGAGGCCAACCGCGCGGGCGAGGGCGGTCGGCGCGCGGTTGTCGGACGAGATCAACATCGCGCGCAGCAGGTCGCGGTTCTTGAAGGACTCGTTGATGTCGAGCCGGGTCCGGGCCCCGCCGAGGGCGGCACGAACGTCGCTCCGGGTGATCTGGGTCCAGCCGTCGAGCTCGATGCCGCGCTTCCGGACCACCATCGCGACGAAGATCTTGGTCGTTGACGCGATGGGTCGGATGTCGTCGGCATCCTTGCTGAAGATCTCGGCGCCCGTCTCGGCGTCCAGCACCACGACGGCCCTGGACTTCACGTCGGGCAGCTCGCTGGCAGATGTCGGGCGAGCGAGCACACCCAGAGCCAGAGCCGCTGCCCCGAGCGCGAGGAATCTCATCACCAAGTTCGTAACACGTGCCATCCGTACTCGCGACTTTTCAGTGGCTTGTGCGTTAGGATGAAGCGTCGCGGAGACCACATGGACCCCTCACAAGGGCCCTCGCCAGCAGACCAACTCATCGGGCAGACCATCGGCAACTATCTGGTCAAACAGAAGTTGGGCGAGGGAGGGATGGGATCCGTCTATCTGGCGGAGCACCCCACCATCGGCAAGAAGGTCGCTCTCAAGGTTCTGCACTCCGAGTTCTCGGCGAACCAGGAGGTCGCGGCTCGCTTCTTCAACGAGGCCAAGGCGGTCAACGATATCGGTCACCCGAACATCGTCGACATCGTCGACTTCGGGATCATCCAGGCGCCCGGCGGCCGCGACCAGCTCGTGTACTTCATCATGGAGTACCTCGCGGGCAACACGCTCTCGCAGCTGATCCGCACGGAGTCTCCGATCCCACCCGAGCGCGCGCTCGCCGTGGCGCTCCAGGTCGGCGACGCGCTCGCGGCCTCGCACAAGTGCGGCATCGTCCACCGCGACCTCAAGCCCGACAACATCATCCTCGTCACGCGCCATCGCGAGCGGGACTTCGTGAAGCTGCTCGACTTCGGGATCGCGAAGCTGACCGGCGACTCCGCCGGCTCGAGCCGCACGCGGACCGGCCTCGTGATGGGCACGCCGGCGTACATGTCGCCCGAGCAGTGCGAGGGCCGCGGCAGCATCGATCACCGCACGGACATCTACGCGCTCGGCATCGTCCTCTACGAGATGCTGACGGGGCGCGTGCCGTTCATCGGCGAGGGTTACGGCGAGATCCTCGTCCAGCACCTGACGCAGACGCCGATCCCGCCCTCGCAGTTCCGCATGATGAACGCCCACGTCGAGGCGGTCGTCATGAAGGCGCTCGAGAAGCGCGTCGAGATGCGCTATCCGACGATGGACGAGATGATGCGCGCGATGTCCGACCCGGTCGGGTACGTCGAGGCGCACGGCGGGATCATGGGCTTCAAGCATCACCAGCTGATGCCGTCGAACGCCCCGCTGCCGCCGATCCGGCTGACGCCACCGCCGCTGATGACGCCGGTGCCCGGTCAGCTCACGCCGTACGGGCTGCACGTCCCCACGCCGGCACCGACGACGCTCGGCGCCGCCGCTGGCCAGGCCACGGGGACGGCGGGCAAGAGCAAGGCGGGCTTCCTGATCGCCGGCGGGATCGTCGTCGCCGCCGCGATCGCGGGCGTGATCTTCGTGGTCAGCACGGGTGGCAAGCCCGCCGCGTCCGCAGGCCCGGGC
>JALZOI010000916.1 GCA_030857245.1 Myxococcota bacterium | reverse complement strand
GCGCCGAGCCGAGCCGAGCCGAGCCGCCGCCGCCGCCGCCGCTAGAACCCAACCGAGACGCCGATCGACAGATCCGCGCCGACGCCGCTGCTGAGGTTCGGCGTGTTGCCGAGCTTGTCGACGACCGCGATCGCGCCGAGCACGGAGAGATCCGCGACGAACGCGAAGCTGCCCGACAGCCGCTTGAGGAAGCCGACGCCGCCGCCGACCAGCAGCGGGCCCTGCGCGACGATGTCGGTGTCCATGCCGTCGGACGCCTCGTTCAGCTTGATCGTGTTGCGGAGGATGCCGCCACCGAGCTGGCCCATCACGCGGAGCCCCTCGCCGGTCGGCGAGAATGCGTAGCGGGCGCGCAGCAGCACGGCGGGCGCCATCGTCGAGCTCTTGCCCTTGGGACCGTCGATGTTGGCGCCGATCGGGAGGCCGATGCGGCCCGCGATGCCGATCGAGAGCTGCCGGTTCGCGTGGTAGCCGAGCTCGGGCGTCAGCACGACGAGGCTGTTGCCGATGCAGCAGTTCTCGACGGGGTTGTCGAACTCCGTCTTGCCGGTCACGTAGCCGAAGCCGGTGCCACCGGCCACCGAGATGTAGACGCGCGCCGGCTTGCCGCCCACGATGACGCCGCCCGACACGCTGCCGCTGCCCGACGTGACCGGCTTGCCGCCGATCGGATCCTCGGTGTCACCCGGGCCGACGCCGCCGCCACCCGCCGTGAGCTCGAGGATGTTCGGCGAGCCCGACGAGCCGCGCGACGCGATCGCCTTGTTGTTCTCGTTGAGCGCCGCCACGTAGTAGTGGATGAGCGTCCCCTTCATCACCGAGCCCGGGATCTCGCCGGTGTACTTGCAGTCGCCCTGCTTCGCGAGCTTGGTCTCGACGAAGTCGGTGGCGCCCTCGGGCCGGTAGAACAGCGCGATCCTGGCCGCCGTGATGTCGCCACCGACCAGTAGCTCGATCGGCAGACCGCGGCCCGCCGGGGCGGTATCGATGATCGTGTGCTGCAGGCCCTTCACGCCGCTGCAGTCCGCCCCGCCGCCGCCGCCGGGATCGCCGCCACTGCCGCCGCCCGCCTCGGCCTTCGCCTGGTCGAGCAGCTTGCTGAGCTCGGGCGACTTGTAGGCCGCCTCGATCTGGATCTTGGGATCGATCTGCACCGCCGACTGGAATGCGACCTTGGCGCCGTTCTGATCGCCGTCGGCGAACGCCGCGAGCCCGATGTTGAGGTAGACCCGCGCGACGACCGGATCCTTGTCGAGCTTCGCCTTCTTCGCGGTGGCGAGCGCCTGCCCGAGCAGCTTCTTGGTCGTCGCGTAGTCCATCGAGTCGTAGCTCTCCATCGCCTCCTTGCTCTTGGCCTGGACGTCACCCTTCGGATCGGCCGAGGCCGGACGGGGGGCGACGACAGCACACAGCAAGCAGGCCACGGCGAGGAGCTGCGGCAGACAGCGGGTTCCCATGCGGCTGATATACCAAAGCCGCAGGGCCGATCGTCGACTTTCCGCTCCCGACGAGCGAACGCTGTCCGTCGTCGTTCGCCTAACGTGAGGTAATCACGAACTCGACGCGGCGGTTCTGGGCGCGGCCGGCGGCGGTCCGGTTGTCGGCGAGCGGCACGTTCTCGCCATACCCGCGCGGCACCATGCGATCCGTCGTGACCCCGCGGGTGACGAGGTACCGCTTCACCGACTCGGCCCGCTTCTGAGACAGCCGCAGGTTCGCATTGTCGTTGCCCTGGCTGTCAGTGTGGCCCTCGACGTCGACCTTGATCTTCGGGTTGTCCTTCAGCGCCTCGGCGACCTCGTCGAGGAGGGCGAACGAGACCCGCTTGATGGTGGCCCGGTTGGTGTCGAAATAGACGGTCTGCTTGATCTCGATCTTCTTGTCGGTGACGACGACATTCTTGTACTTCTTCGGGCAGCCGTCCGGAGGGACGCCCGGCTCGAGCGGGCACTTGTCGTCGACGTCGGGGATGCCGTCCTTGTCGTTGTCGAGATCGGGGCAGCCGTCGTCGTCCTCGAAGCTGTCCTTGTCCTCGGGCTCGTTCGGGCAGGCGTCGATCGTGTCGGCGATGCCGTCCTTGTCGTTGTCGAGATCGGGACAGCCGTCGTCGTCCTCGACGTTGTCGCGGTCCTCGGGCTCGAGCGGGCACGCGTCGATCTTGTCGGCGATGCCGTCCTGGTCGTTGTCGAGCTCGGGGCAGCCGTCCTCGTCCTCGAAGCCGTCCTTGTCCTCGGGGACGCGCGGGCACTGGTCGACGTCGTCGAGGATGCCGTCGCCGTCCTGGTCGCCAGGGCCGGGGGCCGTGGCGACGTCCAGGCAGCGGTCCCGCGGCGACTTGTCGATCGCGAGCTGGGCGTTGGTCGCGGCGATCTTCGCGTCGCGCTTCGCCTCGTGATAGTTGCCCTCGTCGAGCGCGTGGCGCGCGAAGTCGTTGTGCGACTCCGCCATCGCGAGCTCGATCGGTGCGCAGCGCTGGGCCCCGTTGGCGCGCGCGGTCGCGATCAGCTCGCCGGTCGAGCGCGTGGTCCCGCGGACCGCCGTGCCGGCGCAGCCGACGAGGCCGGTGCCGCCGAGCACGATGCCGAGCACGATCACGGCCACGGCCAGGC
>JALZOI010000293.1 GCA_030857245.1 Myxococcota bacterium | reverse complement strand
CGCAGCTGCTCGTCCCGATCGGCGAGCGCTCCGCGTCGCGCGCGCGGATCGCGTGGCCGCGCGGCAGCCGGGTCGCGTTGCCCGCCGGCGGCGTCGTGCGGCTGTTCCTGCACTGGGAGGAGCCGGCGAACGTGCGCGTCGATCTCGATCTCTCGGTCGCGCTGTTCGACGCGAGCTGGCAGCACGTCGGGACGTGCGACTTCACGAACCTCGTCGTCGGTGGCGACCGGGCGGCCGTCCACTCGGGAGATCTGACGTCGGCGCCCCCACCGCTCGGCGCCTCCGAGTTCGTGGACCTCGATCTCGATCGGCTCGGCGCCGCGCACGCGCGCCACGCCGTGATGGTGGTGTTCAGCTACAACGCGATCTCGTTCGACCGCCTGACGTTCGGGTTCGCCGGGCTGATGACGCAGCCCCAGGGCGCGGCGCCGTTCGATCCGCGCGCCGTCGTGCAGCGCTTCGATCTGCACGGCCGCTCGGTGATCACGATCCCGCTGACGATCGATCTCGCACGCCGCCAGCTGACCTGGCTCGATGTCCACGCGGCGAGCCACGACGAGCTCCACCAGGTCGGCGGCTATCGCGCCGCCCTCGCCCACCTCGGCCGCGACTTCGCCGACTTCGTGGACACCGCCGCGCGCGCCACGCTGTGGGACGTCGCCGCGATCCACGCGGCCGCGCGCGCCAACATCATCTACGTCCGCGACGGCGGCCTCATCACCACGTACCGCCGCCGCGATCACGAGACGCTGCTCGCCCGCCTCGATCGCCTCTACGCCGGCGCGCACGACGGCGCCTCGAAGATCCCGCCCGCCAACGCGCCGACCTGGTTCGCGCTGACCACCGACGACGTCGCCCTCCCCAAGGGCAGCACCGGCTACCTGCTCGATGCCCGCACCACCGGCGGCGAGGGCCTGACCCGCCTGGCCGCCGCCGATCTCGTCGCCGAGCTCGGGGACGCCCTCCACTAACGCAACTTCGACACACCCAAGTCGCCGAGATCGCTACACGTCCGGAGGGGACGCCCTCCACGAACGCAACGTGCGGGACCCGCCGACCCGGCTCGCGCCCGGGGTTCGGCGTTCCGGGGGGCTGCTGGGAGCTCCACGAACGCCGTGCGTCCCCATGGCTGGCTACGTTATTTCAGCAGGTTGGGACCCTCGAAGTTGCGTTAGTGGAGGGCGTCCCCTTGTGCTAGATCGCCGGCTCGCGCCGGGGGCCGGAGGGATCGGTCCGATTTGTTGGCGCGATGCGTTAGACTGAATGCGTCATGACGGGAGTGGCCTGACTTGTCCACGCGCTATCTGTACGAGCCGGGCTGCGACCGGGATGCCTGCGGCACTGGCTTCGTCGCCAACATCGCGGGCCACCGCTCGCGCGAGATCGTCGACGACGGGCTCGAGGTGCTGCGCCGGCTGAGCCATCGCGCCGCGTGCGGCGCCGATCCGGATACCGGCGATGGCGCCGGGATCATGATCCAGCTGCCCGAGCGGTTCTTCCGCGGCGAGGCGGCGCGGCTCGGCTTCGAGCTCGATGGCCGGCGGTTCGCCATCGGCCAGGTGTTCCTGCCGCCAGGTCGCGAGGAGCGCGCCGCGTGCGAGCAGATCCTCAACGACGTGGTCGCCGAGGAGGGCCAGCGCGTCCTCGGCTGGCGCGACGTCCCGATCGACGAGGCGCACGTCGGCCGCGTCGCCCGCGAGGTGATGCCCGCGATCCGCCAGATCTTCGTGCGCATGCGGCGCGTGCCGCCGTCGGCCTGGGAGCGCACGCTGTTCGTGATCCGCAAGCTCGCCGAGAACCGCATCCGCGAGCGCGGCGCCGACCCGGCTGGCTACTTCCACGTCGCCAGCCTGTCGACCGAGACCATCGTCTACAAGGGCCTCCTGCTGCCGCGCCAGCTGCCGCAGTTCTTCCTCGACCTCAAGTCGCCGGATCTCGCGAGCGCGATCGCGGTCGTGCACTCGCGGTTCTCCACGAACACGTTCCCGACGTGGGACCTCGCGCAGCCGTTCCGCTACATCGCGCACAACGGCGAGATCAACACGCTGCGCGGCAACGGCAACTGGATGCAGGCGCGCCGCAGCCAGCTCAAGAGCGCCAAGTTCCACGGCGGCCTCGACCGCCTCCACCCGATCATCGTCCCCGGCAAGAGCGACTCGGCCCAGTTCGACAACATGGTCGAGCTGCTGACGCTCGGCGGCCGCACGCTGCCGCACTCGATGATGATGATGATCCCCGAGGCCTGGGAGAATCATCAGCCCGCGCGCGCGCCCGCCGGCACCCCGTCGAGCACGGGTGCGAGCGCGAGCGGTACGTCCGGCGGCGGCGGGCACAGCGGCGAGCGCAGCGAACGCAGCGAGCTCAGCGACGAGCGCAAGAGCTTCTATCGCTACGCCTCGTCGCTCGTCGAGCCGTGGGACGGCCCGGCCGCGATCGTGTTCTCCGACGGCCAGCTCGTCGGCGCGACCCTCGATCGCAACGGCCTGCGCCCCGCGCGCTGGACGATCACGACCGAGGGCAAGGTCATCCTCGCCTCCGAGACCGGCGTGATCGACGTGCCGCCCGAGCGCGTCAAGGCCAAGGGCCGGCTCCAGCCGGGCATGATGTTCGTCGTCGACACCGCCGAGGGCCGCATCGTCGACGATGCCGAGCTCAAGCACGACATCGCCGGTCGCTTCCCCTACAAGAAGTGGCTCGACAAGAATGTCTTCGAGCCGAATGAACTGGCCCCCGTCCCCGCGCCGCCGCGGATCACCGGCGAGACGCTCGCCCGGCTGCAGCGCGCCCACGGCTACACCGACGAGGATCTCGGCACGATCATCGAGCCGATGGCCACGACCGGCAAGGAGCCGATCGGCTCGATGGGCACCGACACGCCGCTCGCGGTGCTGTCGGATCGCGCGCCGAACCTCGCGGCGTACTTCCACCAGCTGTTCGCGCAGGTCACCAACCCGCCGATCGATCCGATCCGCGAGGCGCTCGTGATGTCGCTCGAGACCACGATGGGTCCCGACGGCAACACCTTCGACGAGACGCCCGAGCAGTGCCACCAGCTCCGGCTGCGCGGCCCCATCATCGACAACGCGGATCTCGCCACGATCCGCGCGACCCGCGAGGGCGTGTTCGAGCCGATCACGCTCTCGCTCGTCTATCCGATCGCCGACGGCCCCGAGGGCCTCGCCGCCGCGATCGCCCGGCTGCGGCGCGCCGCCGAGCTCGCGATCGACGACGGCCACAACGTGCTGATCCTGTCGGATCGCGGCGTCGATGCGGCGCACCTCGCGATCCCGGCGGTGCTCGGGCTCTCTGCCGTGCAGCAGCACCTCGTCCGCGAGGGCACGCGGATGCAGGCCGGCCTGCTCGTCGAGACCGCGGACGTCCGCGAGGTCCACGACGTCGCGCTGCTGATCGGGTACGGCGCCGCGGCCGTGAACCCGTACCTCGCGCTCGATACCGTCGCCGAGCTCGCCGACCTCGGCCGCGTACCCGGCCCGGCCGACGCCGCGATGACGCGCTACATCCACGCGCTCGAGGAGGGCCTGCTGAAGGTGATGTCCAAGATGGGCATCTCCACCGTCCAGAGCTACCGCGGTGCGCAGCAGTTCGAGGCAGTCGGCCTCGATCGCATGCTCGTCGAGCGGCACTTCACCGGCACGCCGTCGCGGATCGGCGGCGTCGGGCTCCCGGAGCTCGGCCGCGAGGCGCTCGTCCGCCACGACCGCGGCTTCGGCGCCGCGGCGCAGGCGCAAGGCGGCGTCGAGCTCGGCGATCTCCCCGTCGGCGGGCAGTACCAGTGGCGCCGTCAGGGCGAGCCGCACAAGTGGGATCCCGCGACGATCACCGCGCTCCAGGTCGCGGTCCGCACCGAGGACCGCGCGAAGTTCGCCGAGTTCGAGCGGCTGTGCGACGACGAGGAGCGCGCGCTCACGACGCTGCGCAGCTTGTTCGAGATCATCGAGGTCGACCCGATCCCGCTCGAGGAGGTCGAGCCGGTCGCCGCGATCCTGAAGCGCTTCGTCACCGGCGCGATGTCGTTCGGCTCGATCAGCGCCGAGGCGCACGAGACGCTCGCCATCGCGATGAACCGGATGGGCGCCCGCTCGAACTCCGGCGAGGGCGGCGAGGAGCCGCACCGCTTCGAGGTCGACGAGCATGGCGATCTCCGGCGCAGCGCGATCAAGCAGATCGCGTCGGGGCGGTTCGGCGTCACCGCGCACTACCTCGTCAACGCCGAGGATCTGCAGATCAAGCTCGCCCAGGGCGCGAAGCCCGGCGAGGGCGGCCAGCTCCCGGGCACCAAGATCGACGAGCGCATCGCGCGCGCCCGCAACTCGACGCCGGGCGTCACCCTGATCTCGCCGCCCCCCCATCACGACATCTACTCGATCGAGGATCTCGCGCAGCTCGTCTACGACCTGACGTGCGTCAACCCGGCCGCCCGCGTCAGCGTCAAGCTGGTCAGCGAGGTCGGCGTCGGCACGATCGCCGCCGGCGTCGCGAAGGCGCGCGCGGGCTGCGTCGTGATCGCCGGCACCGAGGGCGGCACCGGCGCCGCGCCGCTGTCGAGCATCAAGCGCGCGGGGCTGCCCTGGGAGCTCGGGCTCGCCGAGACCCAGCAGGTCCTCGTCGCGAACCGGCTGCGTGATCGCGTCCGCGTCCAGGTCGACGGCGGGCTCCGCACGTCGCGCGACGTCATCATCGGCGCGATGCTCGGCGCCGAGGAGTTCGGCATGGCGACGGCGTCGCTGATCGCGACCGGCTGCGTGATGCTGCGCAAGTGCCACCTCAACACGTGCTCGGTCGGCATCGCCACGCAGGATCCGGCGCTGCGCGCGAAGTTCACCGGCACGCCCGAGCACGTGATCGCGTACTTCACGTTCGTCGCCGAGCGCGTCCGCGAGCACCTCGCGCGGCTCGGCGTGCGCTCGCTCGACGAGATCGTCGGTGCGGTCGAGCGGCTGCGCCCCAAGCGCACCGATCACCCGAAGGCGCGGCTGCTCGATCTCTCGCCCATCCTGGCGACCCCGGAAGACGGGCCTCGTCGGTTCGCGAAGGCGATGCCGTGGGACCTCACCGATCACGTCGATCACGATCTGATCCGGCGATCGGAGCCGGCGTTCCTCGGCACCGGCAAGGCCGCGCCGATCGAGCTCGCGCTGCCCATCGACAACTCGCGACGTGCGGTCGGCACCGTCCTGTCGGGCGAGATCGCCCGGCGCACGGGCGCCGCCGGCCTGCCCGATGGTGCGATCCGCGTGCGCTTCACCGGCGCGGCCGGCCAGAGCTTCGGCGCGTTCCTCGCTCCCGGGGTCTCGCTCGAGCTGTGCGGCGACGCCAACGACTACGTCGGCAAGGGGCTGTCGGGCGGCCGCATCGTCGTCTACCCGCCCGCGAGCTCGCGGTTCGCGCCCGAGCACAACGTGATCATCGGCAACGTGGCGCTCTACGGCGCGACCGCGGGCGATCTGTTCGCCTGCGGGCTCGCCGGCGAGCGCTTCGCGGTCCGCAACTCGGGAGCGCGCGCGGTCGTCGAGGGCGTCGGCGATCACGGCTGCGAGTACATGACCGGCGGCGTGGTCGTCGTGCTCGGGCCGGTCGGTCGCAACTTCGCGGCCGGAATGAGTGGCGGCACCGCGTACGTCCTCGATCAGGCACAGACGCTGCGCGCGCGCACCAACCTCGACATGGTCGAGCTCGAGTCCGTCGTCGACGAGAGCGACCTGTGGCTGCTCTATGGCCTCGTCGAGGATCACGTGCGGTTCACCGGCAGCCCGCTCGGCCGCCGCGTGCTCGACAACTGGGAGCACCTCGTCGCGAGGTTCGTGAAGGTCATGCCGATCGACTACAAGCGCGTGCTGCAGGCGCGCCGCGCCACCTCGCGCCCGCGGCCCGGCCAGCTCGCCGTGGTGCCCGCCCGCACGGGGAGCCTCTGATGGGCAAGCCCACCGGCTTCATCGAGTGGACGCGGCTGCTCCCGAAGAAGCGCCCGATCGGCGAGCGCGTGCGCGACTGGGCGGAGGTCGAGCCGCCGGCGGGCCCGCTCGAGACCGACGCGACGCGCACCCAGGCGGGGCGCTGCATGGACTGCGGCGTGCCGTTCTGCACGCAGGGCTGTCCGCTCGGCAACCCGATCCCCGACTTCGCGGATCTGGTGTGGCGCGATCGCTGGCAGGAGGCGCATCGCAAGCTCGCCGCGACCAACGACTTCCCCGAGCTCACCGGTCGGCTGTGCCCGGCGCCGTGCGAGGGCGCGTGCGTCCTCGGCATCGACGGCGCGCCGGTCGCGATCGAGGCGATCGAGAAGGCGATCGCGGAGCGCGCGTTCGCCGAGGGCTGGATCGTCGCGCAGCCGCCGCGCCAGCGCACCGGGCAGCGGATCGCGATCGTCGGCTCGGGTCCCGCGGGGCTCGCGGCCGCGAACCAGCTCAACCGTGCGGGTCACACCGCGGTCGTCTACGAGGCGTCGCCGCGCGCCGGCGGCCTCCTCCGCTACGGCATCCCCGACTTCAAGCTCGACAAGGCCGTGCTCGATCGCCGGCTCGCGATCCTCGAGGCCGAAGGCGTCGAGCTCCGGCTCGGCGTCGCGGTCGGGACCTCGCCGTCGTGGCGGCAGCTCCGCGACGAGTACGACGCCGTCGTGATCGCGACCGGCGCGCCGCGCGCGCGTGATCTCGCGGTCCCCGGGCGCGACCTCGCCGGCGTCGTGTTCGCGATGGACTACCTGACCGAGCAGAACCGCGTGGTCGGCGGCGAGCTGCCGGCGGCGAGCTGGGATGTCCGGGGCAAGCGGGTCGTGATCCTCGGCGGCGGCGACACCGGCTCGGACTGCCTCGGGACGGCGCACCGCCAGGGCGCCGCGCACGTCACGCAGATCGAGTTGATGCCCGCGCCACCCGCCGGCCGCACCACCGGCAACGCGTGGCCGGCGTGGCCGTTCGTGTTCCGCACCTCGAGCTCGCAGGAGGAAGGCGGCGAGCGCACGTTCGCGTTCCGCACCACGCACCTCACCGGCGAGGCCGACCGGCTGGTCGCGCTGCATGGCGTGCCCGTCGAGCGCACCGCCGCGGGCCTCGTCGACGTCCCCGGCGAGCCGGTCACGATCCCGGTCGATACGCTGATCCTCGCGCTCGGCTTCACCGGTCCGGACACCACCCAGCTCGCCGACCAGCTCGGGGTCGCGCTCGATCCGCGCGGCGCCGTCGCGATCGATGCCCGTGGCGCGACCAGCGTGCCGGGCGTCTACTGCGCGGGTGATGCCCACCGCGGCGCCTCGTTGATCGTGTGGGCGATCGCCGAGGGCCGCGACGTCGCACGCGCGATCGACAGCGACCTTCGCCGCGCGCCGTCCGTGGTCGCCTCGCGCGGCCAGGACCGCAGCTTCGAGCCCGTCCGCTGACGCGCCGCTGATCCGATGCTCGCAGTCGTGCGGTTCCGCGGGCTTGCGGGACCGCACTTCAGCTTGGCGACACGGGACGCACGCCGCGAGGTACGATGGGGACATGTGGCGCGCTCGGGTGATCGTGCTGCTGGCGCTGGCCGGCTGCTACCAGCCCGCGCCCGGTGCCGGCGCCCCGTGTGCCGAGCGCGAGCTCTGTCCGAGCGGCCAGAGCTGCGTCGCTGGCCGCTGCCAGATCGGCGGCGGCGGCGAGCCCGACGCCAGCCCGGACGGGACGGTCCCCACCGACGCGGCGATCATCGTCGATGCGGCCCCCGACGCCGCCCCCTCGATGTGGTCGGCGCCCGTCCCGATCCCCGGCGTCAACACTGGCAGCGCCGAGAGTGATCCGACGATGAGCGCCGACCGGCTGACCATCGTGTTCACGCGCAGCGGCGACCTGTTCATCGGCACGCGCGCCAGCACCGCCGCGAGCTTCACGGTCGTCGCGCTCACCGTCGCGAACTCGGCCGCCACCGAGGCGTCGCCCGAGCTCAGCCCTGATGGCTCGATCCTGCACTTCACCTCCGATCGCCTCGTCGCCAACGACCGCGACGTCTACATCTCGACCCGCGTCGGCACCGAGCTCAGCGCGCCGACGCGCGTCGAAGGGCTCTCGACGACCACCGCCAGCGAGGGCGACGTGGCGATCTCGCCCGACGGCCTGACCGCCATCGTCAGCCGCAGTGGGGCCTTGTTCCGCTCGATCCGCGCATCGACGACCGCGCCGTGGCCTGCGGCCGTCACGCTCGGTGGCGGCTTCGGCGCGGGCCCGGCGGCCCCGTGCCTCACCCTGGCCGGCGACCTCTACTTCCACGCCGACACCGACCGCAACCTCTACGTCGCGCGCAAGGCCGGCACCGGCTACGACCCACCCGTGCCGGTCGCCGAGCTCAATACCGTCGGCGGCCGCGACGCGGCGCCGTTCGTGCTCGGGGCCGACCAGCGGCTGCTGTTCGAGCGCAACGGTGAGCTCTACGAGAGCACGCGGTAGCGGAGCTCACGCGTCCGCGAGGTGTCGGGACACGGCGAGCGGATCAGCGTCGCGTCACCGCGAGCCTGAGACCGGCGCGCGGCGACGGCCCGAGGCCACCACCGCCGGGCATCGCACTACCGCCGGCGCCGGCGCGCGACGAGCAGCAGCACGAGGC
>JALZOI010000292.1 GCA_030857245.1 Myxococcota bacterium | reverse complement strand
GCACTTCGGCGCGGTGCGGCGCGCGCGGCGGCTCCTCGCCGGCGAGCCGCTCACGTACGCGCGGCGGATGACCGGCCGCACTTATGCGAGCGCGACGATCGCCGCCGGGCCGCGCCTCACCGATCGCGTCACGCTGGTCTGCGGCGATGCGCTCGATCCGCCGGTCCTGCCGGGCGTGTTCGACCGCGTCGTCGCGCTCAACGTGCTCGACTCCGTGCGCAGCCCCCGCCAGCTCCTCGCGGTGATGGACGGCCTGTGCGCGCCGGCCGGCGAGCTGATCCTGTCCTCGCCGTACACCTGGCAGAGCTCGGTGATGGACGACAGCGAGCGGCTCGGCGGTGCGGACCCGGCGGGCGAGGTCGTGCGCCTGCTCACGACGGGGGAGGGGCTCGGAGCGCGCTACGTCATCGAGGACGAGGCGGACCTGCCGTGGACCCTCCGCCGGGACGCCCGCAACGCCGTAGCCTATTGCATCCATTACGTTCGCGCGCGCCGCGTCCCGCGCGGCTGAGCCGTGATCTGGCGCGGAGGAACCTGGGCCGGCGGAGAACCGTATACTGTCGAGACGTGCCTGCTCCGCAAGCCTCCATGATGAAGCAGCTGGCGCGGCTGAAGTTCGCGTCCTTCCAGCTGAAGGTGCCCCTGAACTGGCAGCCGCCGCAGGGCGATCCTGGCGCGCAGCACTACGCCGACGCGTTCAAGCCCGAGGAGAAGAACACCGCACCCGCCGTCGGGGCGCCGCCGCTGTTCCTCCCCGCGTCGATGAACAAGTACCACACCGACACCCAGAAGATGCACCACGCCAAGGTCGGCGCGTACATCGACGGCATCTGCGATGCGGTGTGCTCGGCGTGGAGTCAGTGGCAGGCCACCGCGTCGATGACCGGCATCCTGGTCAACGCCGTGACCGCCTCGATGGGCCAGATCGTCGCGCCGCCACTCGCGCCGCTGATCCTCGCCGCGGCGCCGAAGCTGACGCCGATGGAGATGAAGTACGCGACGGCGATCGCGAACACGCTGAGCGCGGCGTGGCTGACGTTCACCGCGACGGTGAAGATCCCCGGCCTGCCGTTCTATCCCGCGTTCGCGGCCTTCCCGGGCCCGCTGGCGCCGCCGATGCCGAACGTGCCGGTGCCGTTCGCGGTGCTCACGCAGGTCCCAATCTCGATCAGCACGAACACGCTGAAGATGCAGATGGTGGCGGCGCTCGGCGACGTCCAGGCGCCGTTCCACGCCGAGCTCTTCGAGGCGATCGCCCACGCCTTCGAGCAGTGTTACAACCTCTGGAAGGTCTCCACGATGGTGACCAACGTCCTCGGCACCGGCCCGATCCCGACGTTCGCGCCACCCTACGTCCCGGTCGGCCCCGTGCTCGGCGGGATGGCCACGATGGCGCCTGGTGGATTCGTCTAAGGAGCTCGCGATGCCACCCCAGGGAAGACTCGGCGACAAGTCCATGGTTCCGGTCGACGCGCACGGCTGCCCGGCGTGCCCGCATCCAGCGGTCGGCCCGGCCATCATCGGCTCGAACGACACGCTCGTGAACAAGATGCCGGCGCTGCGCGAGGGCGACCAGGGCATCCACATGGCCTGCTGCAACAGCAACACGTGGACCGCCGCCGCCGGCAGCGGCACCGTGTTCATCAACAACAAGGCCGCCCACCGCATGGGTGACGCGGATACGCACTGCGGCGGCTCGGGTAAGCTGATCGAGGGCTCGCCGAACGTCATCGTCGGCGGCTGAGCTTTGGCGCCCGCGCTCCACCCGCGCATCAAGCGCGGGCTTCAGTGCTTCTTCTGCTATCGTCCGGGCGCACGATGGACGCCAGCCAGGCGACGCCACACCTGGGGGCCGGTCGCTTCGAGGTGAGAAGCACGCTCGGCGCCGGCGGCGCCGGGACCGTGTATCGCGCGTTCGATCACCAGCTCCAGCGCGAGGTCGCGCTCAAGCTGCTGCGGCAGGCGTCGGGCCGCGATCTGTTGCGGTTCAAGCGCGAGTTCCGCGCGCTCGCGGACATCGTGCACCCGAACCTCGTCGCGCTGCACGAGATGCACGCCACCGGCGGCGACTGGTACTTCACGATGGAGCTGGTCGAGGGGGTGTCGTTCATCGACTGGGTGCGCCCCGGCCGGCTGAGCGGGCCGACGCGCGGCCGCCACGACATCGCCGCCGCACCGCTCGACCAGCGCCGGTTGCGCGGCGCGCTGATCCAGCTCCTCGATGCGCTGCTCGCGCTCCACAAGGCCGGCAAGCTGCACCGCGATCTCAAGCCGTCGAACGTGCTCGTGACCAAGACCGGCCGGCTCGCGCTGCTCGACTTCGGCCTGGTCGCGAGCGTCGCCGAGGGCGACCCCGAGCGGCTCGCCGTGGGGACGCCGGTGTACATGTCGCCGGAGCAGGCCTCGGATCAGCCGCTCGACGAGGCGAGCGACTGGTACTCGGTCGGCGCGATGCTCTACGAGGCGCTGACCGGCCGGCGCCCGTTCGAGGGCGAGTCCGAGAAGGTGATGACGCGCAAGCAGACCGAGCAGCCGCCGTTGCCGCAGGACGTCGCGACCGGCGTGCCGGCGGACCTCGCGCGGATCTGCATGGCGCTGCTGTCGCCGCGACCGTCGGCGCGGCCGAGCGGGGGCGCCGTGCTGGTCCAGCTCGGGTCGCAGCCCTCCGCGACCACGCGCAGCATGCCGCGCAGCTATCCGCCGCTGACGTTCGTCGGCCGCGAGCGCGAGACCGCCGAGCTCGGCGCCGCGCTGCGCGATGCCCGGCGCACCGGCGTCACGGTGCTCGTGCGCGGCAAGAGCGGCATCGGCAAGAGCACGCTGGTCCGGCGCTTCATCCGCGAGCTCGGCGACACGGTGTTCGCCGTCGAGGGCCGCTGCTTCGAGCGCGAGGCCGTGCCGTTCAAGATGCTCGACGGCGTGGTCGACGCGACGTGCGCCGCGGTGATGAGCCTCGCGCCTCCGGAGGTCGAGCTCGTCACGCCCCGCGACCTCGGTTCGCTCGTGCGCATGTTCCCGGTGCTGCGCCGGATCCCGCGGTTCTCCGAGCTCGCCGGCGAGAGCCCGGCGCCGGTCGATCCCCAGGAGCTGCGCCGGCGCGGGTTCCGCGCGCTCAAGAGCGTGTTCGGCAAGCTCGCGAAGCTCCGACCCCTGATGATCTTCGTCGATGACGCGCACTGGGGTGACGTCGACAGCGTGGTGTTCCTCGCCGAGCTGATCCACGCGGCCGAGCCCGGCATGCTGATCGTCGTCGCCCACCGGCCCGAGGACTACCTCGGCATCGTCGCCCAGCTGCGGCGGCCCCCCGGCGGCAACGCACGCCGCGGCGATCTCCGCGAGCTCGATGTCAGCGCGCTGAGTGACAGCGAGGCCGGCACCCTCGTCGCCCAGCTCGCGACGGATGCCGGCCGGCTCGAGGCCGCGGTCGCGGCGGCCGGTGGCAACCCCCTCGTGCTCACCGAGCTGGCGCGCGCCGCGACGCTCACCGCGGGGACCAAGCTGGAGGACCTCGTGCGCGCCCGGTCGTCGCGCTTGCCGGCCGAGGTCCAGGCGATGCTCGCGGTGTCGAGCGTCGCCGCGCGCCCGCTGTCCGTCGAGATCGCGGCGCATGCGGCGGGCGTGATCGGCGGCCACGCCGAAGCGGCGCAGCTCTCGAACGAGCGCCTCGCGACGCTGCGCCGCGTCGACGGCGAGATGATCCTCCACCCGGCCCACGACTACGTGCGCGCCTCCGTGCTCGCCAGCCTCGACCCGGAGACCAAGGCGAGCTGGCACGAGGCCCTCGCGCGCGCGTTCGAGGCGGTGCAGGGCGAGGCCAAGCTCGACTCCCAGGCGGTCGTCGAGCACTGGCTCGCGGCGGGACACCCGGCGAATGCGGCACACCACGCGGTCAACGCTGCCGTCGTCGCCGAGGACGCGTTCGCCTTCCGCCGCGCCGCCGAGCTCTACGAGATCGCGCTGACGTTCGGGCCGTGGGATGCCGGCGGCCAGCGCGACCTGATGCGCCGCAAGGCGCACGCGCTGGTCTGCGCCGGGCAGCTCGACGAGGCCGCCGAGGTCTACGGGCTCGCCGCCCAGCTGCTGCCCGATGCCGAGGCGATCGATCTCGAGCGGCTGCGCGTCGAGGCGCTACTCCGCCGCGGCCGGCTCGAGGAGGCGCTGCCCGCCGCCGAGCAGCTGCTCGCGCAGATCGGCCTGCGGATCCCGCTCGGTGGCCGGCTGTCGCGCACCAGGCTCGCCACCCAGTGGGTGCAGTCGAAGCTGCGCGGCCTCGACTACGTGGAGCGCGAGCTCGCCGACATCCCGCCGGGCCAGCTGCTCGTCACCGACGTGCTCTACTCGATCACGAGCGGGCTCGCGTTCGCGGATCCCGCGCTCGGCCGCGTGGTGCAGGCGGAGCTGCTGCGCGCCGCGCTCGACGCCGGCGAGCCGATCCGGATCTGCTTCGCGCTCGCGCAGGAGGTCTGCTACGCGGCGACCGCCGGCAGCCGCAACCGGCTCGTCGTCGAGGCGGTCGGGCGGCGGCTGATGTCGATCGCGATGCGGCTCGGCCATCGCGAGCTGGTCGGGTTCGCGGATACCGCGATCGGGATCGCGTCGCACATGAGCGGCCGCTGGCGCGATGCCCGGGGCCGCCTCGAGTCGGGCCTCACGACCCTGCGCGATCACGGGGCCGGCGTGCGCTGGGAGATCGACGTCGGCGACCGGTTCTGGCTGGCGTCGCTGTTCTACCTCGGCGAGTGGCACGAGATGGCGCGGATGACGCAGATGCTGCTGCGCGACGCGATCGATCGCGCGGACGTCGTCGCCCAGCAGGGCCTCCGCAGCGGCCACTGCGTGTTCGCGTGGCTGCTGCTCGATCGCCCCGACGAGGCGCGCGACCAGCTCGCGATCGCGGAGCGCTCGCTCGGCACCGGCTTCCACCTGCCGCACCTCGCGGTGCTCACCGCTGGTGCGAACATCGCGCTGTACCAGGGCCATCCCGAGGAGGCCGCGCGCCTGCTCGCCGAGGCGTGGCCCCAGCTCGATCAGCTCGGCTCCCTGCGGCACCAGCAACCCCGCATCGAGCTCGCGATGCTGCGCGCCCGCGTGGTGCTCGCGGATCGGTCACGGCCGGCCGACGATCGAGCGCGCGAGGCGCGCGCCCTCGCCGAGGCGCTGATCAAGGAGGGCGCCGGCTGGTCCGCCGGGCTCGGGCACCTGATCCGCGCGGCCGCATATGCGTGGACGCTCGATGATGCGGCGGCTCGCGTCGAGCTGCTCGCCGCCGAGGAGCAGCTGGTCGCCGCGGGCATGATGGGCTTGCTCCACATCGCACGGCTGCGGCGCGGCCGGATCGAGGGTGGCGCGTCCGGCGTGGCGCGCGCGGACGCGGCGCGGGATTTCCTCCAGGAGCTCGGCGCGATCGACCCCGATCGGATGGCCGGGCACCTCGTGCCCTGGCCCAGCTGACTCGCGGCAGGCGCTGAGGTAACCTGGCGCCGGTTCGGGTCACGCCGGATCCGGGGGAGCCGGGGGAGCCGGTCGATCCGGTCGATCCGGTGGGTATCGTTCGTCGTAGCTCTCGGGGAGGCAAGCCAGCAGTGTCAGACATCGCCCAGCATCTCGCGGTCTCGCACAAGGTCGACATCGAGGACCTCGATTGGGAGGCCGCGCGTCGCGTGGGCCTCACGAAGCAGGAGGTCGAGAGCCTGCTGTACTTCGCCGACATCGAGAGCCAGACGGTCCACTACTTCCTCGAGGTCTCGAAGCTCAAGGTGGCGCGTGATCCCGAGTTGCTGACGTTCCTCACGATGTGGAACTACGAGGAGTACTTCCACTCGTACGCGATCACGCGGCTGCTGAAGGAGTGCGGCGTCGCGGTCGACACCGCGAGCGAGCGCGCCGCGAAGGTCCGCGCCAACGCGCGCTTCAAGGCGAAGTTCGAGGACTTCGTGCAGGGCGTGATCGCGAAGACCATGCCGCGGACGTTCATCTCGCTGTGGATGTTCTGGGGCGCGCTCCAGGAGTGCCTCACCACGCAAGCCTACGAGGAGCTCGCGAGTCGCACGACGAACCCCGTCCTCGCGGAGCTCTGCCGGCGGATCGCGAAGCAGGAGCGCCGGCACTTCGCGTACTACTTCGGGCAGTCCCGGCAGAAGCTCGCTGGCCGTCGCTTCGACCAGAAGTTCGTCCGCGCGATCGCGAACAAGTTCTACGCGCCGGTCGGCGGCGGCGTGAAGACCGACGCGGAAGGCGCGCGGCTCGTCGCGCAGCTGTTCCCCGGCGACCGGATCTTCGAGGTGATGGGCTACATCGAGAAGAAGATGGCGCTGCTCCCCGGCATGGACGGCCTCGACTGCGCGACCCGCTGGGCCGCTCGCGTCCAGCCGATGCTGCCGCCCGAGACCCGCGCCGCGTCGGTCCCGGAGCTCCAGGCCGCCGCGTAGCGATCGATCAGTACGCGTAGCCGATGCGGAAGTAGCCAGCCGGCTCGATGCTGCTCTCGTACTCGCGCTTCTCGCCCAGGTTGCGCACCGCGCCGAACGCCATGGCGACGTTGAGGCCCGAGTCGAAGGTCCAGTGCCAGCCGAACAGCATCTCGGGGCCGACCGTCTTCGTGTCCTGGCAGTCGTAGCCGTCGTAGTCGCAGCTGCTGTCGTTGTCGAAGTCGCGGACGACGATGCCCGGCTCGATGAACGGCCCCTGGTAGACCCGCTTGAAGTAGATCGGCAGCGACGCGCCGATCTCGTAGCCGCTCTCGTCATCGACCGCGAAGATGTTGGCGTCGCCGCGGACCGCGACGTTGTCGTGGACCGCGTGGCTGACCGACACGCCGTAGAAGCCGAACATCCAGCCGATCGGGTTGGTCGCGACGTTGGTCTTCTTCCACTTCACGAGGTAGTCGCCGCGCTCGCCGACCTTCACCGGGTGACCGTTGATGTGGGACACGTTGGACCAGTTCTCGTTGAGCGGCGCGACGACCGCCATCACCGGCTGCGGCTGCGGCTGTTGCGCGGTGGCCTCGGGCTGGATCGTGACGAGCGTCCCCGGCGCCGGGGGCGGCGGGACCTCTTCGGCGCCCGGCGGCATCGCACCGGGCTGGGCGAGGGCGGGAGTCGAGGCGACGACGAGCGCGAGCAGCGTGGCGAACCGGCAGACCGTGGGCTTCATGCGACAGACACTGAGCACCTACGATGCCAGGTCGTGGGGCGGTCGCCAAGTCCGCGCCGTACCTCGGTTTACCTTGGGCTACCGCATGTCAGCGGCCCTTCGGGCATTCGTCAGGGATTGCCAGATTCCTGACATTGCTGTCGCGGATCTGGCCAATCTCGCGTCACATCGTCATCCACCTTCGCCGACTAGCGGCGACAAGCCGCTCCTCCTGGCGTCGAGGCGCGCCGCGTCAGTCGGCGGTCAAGATCTTCAGCGTCCGCATGGTCCCGCGGGTCACGCCGAACTGCTCGTGGACAGCGGCCCGGCGGACGACCTCGGCGGGCGTGATCGTGCCGGCGACCAGGTCCCGGTAGGCGCTCACCAGCCGCGCCGTCTCGTCCGCGGTCTCGCGCACGAGCTCGACGCGGAACCGGCGGACGCCACGCGCGAGCAGGTCGGGCACGAGGCTCGCGGCGCTCTGCGCCTGCGCGTTGAACACGGTGTTGCGGCAGCCGACGTCGACCACCACCGGATGCACGAGGCCCATGCGGTCGCGGAGCGCGACCTGGTGCTCCTCGCACGGCCGCCCACACGTCTTGTAGTCGCGACCCGTCGAGAGCAGGTGCGCGTACACGCAGTGCTCGGTGTGGAAGGTCGGGATGTGGTGGTGGATCGTGACGCCGATCCGGCCGCGCGGCGCCACCGCGAGCATCGCGAGCAGCTGCGCGCGATCGAGATCGTGCGCGGCGGTGACGGTCGCGAGCCCGTGCCCGAGCACCCAGCCCGCGGTGATCGAGCTGGTGACGTTGAGCGAGAAGTCGCCGTGCAGCACGGGCGCGGACGGCAGCTGGCGGAAGTACTCGAGCGAGCCCCAGCTGCGGACGAGCACGTGATCGGGCGCGAGCCGCGCGAGGTGGGCGTCGATCCGCTCCTCGCCCGGCTTCTGCACGCGCACCGTGGCGACGCCGATCCGGGCGCCGCGGGCGCGCGCGCGCTCGACGGCCTTGCCGAGCCCGACGAGCTCCATCCAGTCGAGCTCGACCTCGCGCGCGCCGGCATCGAGCACGGCATCGAGCTGCGCGTCCGTGCGACACAGCGGGATGACGATCGCCTCGCCCGCGAGCGGCGCGACCGCGACCTGCTCGCGCACGTGTTCGATCATGGAGCCCGTCGCGACCACGCGGTCGACCTCGACGATCGCGGCCTCGAGCTGCGCGACGAGCGCGCGGCGCACCTCCTTGAGCTCGGAGACCGGGACGTGGAGCCCGGCGGCCAGCCCGCTCGTGTCGACGCCGGCGAGGTGGAACGAGCTCGCGCCGAACCCGCCGAGCTTGTCGGCGAGGACCTCCGGCGAGAGCCCGGCGCCGCGGGCCACCGCGAGCGAGCTGCGCGTCCGTACCGGCCCGATCGCGCGCGTGGGGTTCCTGAAGCTCGCGCTTGATGCGCGAGTGGGGCCGCCGAGCTGGCCGATCACCTCGAGC
>JALZOI010000291.1 GCA_030857245.1 Myxococcota bacterium | reverse complement strand
CGGCGACATCGAGCCGCTCGCCGCGACGCTGTTCGTCGAGGGCCAGATCCAGGCGGCGCGCGGCGACTTCAAGGTGGCGCGCGCGACGCTGCTCGAGGCCGTGCGGGCCGCGACCGCGGCGCGCGAGGACGGCATGGTCGTCGAGATCTGGCTCGAGATCGTCGGCATGTCGTTCCGCGGGTTCAACGAGGGACTCGACGACGCGATCTTCAGCGCCGAGGTCGCCGCCCAGCGGCTCGCGCCCGACGATCTCGTCCACGCGCAGCTCGCCGCCAAGGTGGGGAGCGCGCTGGCATCGCAGGGCGAGAGCGAGCGGGCGGTGCCGATGCTGCAGCGCGCCGCCGCGATGTGGACCGAGGCCGATGCCACGAAGCACCGGCTCGAGATCGCGGGCGTCGCGAACTCGCTCGGCGTGATCCAGCTCGCGCGCGGGGAGTGGGCGGAGGCCCGCCGCAACCTCGAGCACGCGCTCGCGGCGTGGCAATCGGTCCGCACGAACGCCAACACGGGCGTGACGCTCGGCGTGCTCGGCGATCTCGCGCTGCTCCAGCGGGACTTCGCGACGGCCGAGCCGCTGTACCGCCGCGCGCTCGTGGCGATCGAGGCGACCGGCGACGAAGGGCGGTCCTTGCTCGGCAGTGCGACGTTCCAGCTCGCCTACCTGCTCGTGCGGACGGCGCGCTGCGCCGAGGCCGAGCCGCTGCTCGCGCGGGCGCGGGATCACGCGGTCGAGCTCTACGGTGAGGCCTCGGCGCAGGTCGGGCTCGTGCTGCTCGCCCAGGCGATGTGCGAGCTCGATCGCGGTCGGCCCGCGCAGGCGATCGCGATCCTCGAGCGCGCCAAGCCGCTCGCCGACGCCGATCCCGCCAGCTTCGTCCAGATCCCCACGACCGACTTCGCGCTCGCCCGCGCCCTCGACGCCACGCGCCGCGATCGCAAGCGCGCGCTCGCCCTCGCGGAGCGTGCCCGCACGTACTTCGGCCGCTATGCGGGGCTGGCGCTCGATCGAGCCGAGGTCGAGGCCTGGCTGGCCGCGCGCCGATGACCGGGTGATCCCTGCGCAGCGCGTCGCCCGGCGCCGATTGGGCACGAGGGGGTTTCCAATGATCTGCAGCCTCCGCGACAATAGGGAGTGCTCCCGGTCCAGCTGATCCGCAAGAAACGCGACGGTGTCGCCCTCGACGACGCCGAGATCCGCGCGTTCATCGCCGGCGTCACCGACGGGTCGATCCCCGACTACCAGGCCGCCGCCATGCTGATGGCGGTGTTCTTCCGGGGCCTCGACGACGCCGAGCTCGCGGCGTGGGCCGATGCGATGACGCGCTCCGGCGACGTGCTCGATCTCTCGCGGATCTCCCGCGCCAAGATCGACAAGCACTCGACCGGCGGGGTCGGCGACAAGATCTCGATCCCCCTCGCGCCCGCGGTCGCCGCGTGTGGCGTGGCGGTGCCGATGGTGTCGGGCCGCGGCCTCGGCCACACGGGCGGCACGCTCGACAAGCTCGAGTCGATCCCCGGCTTCCGCGTCGATCTCCCCGTCGAGCGGTTCACCGAGCTGGTCGACACGCTCGGCGTCTGCCTGATCGGGCAGACCGCGCGGATCGCGCCGGCGGACAAGCGGCTGTACGCCCTGCGCGACGTCACCGCCACCGTCGAGTCGCTGCCGATGATCGCGTCGTCGATCATGTCGAAGAAGCTCGCCGAGGGCATCGACGGGCTCGTCCTCGACTGCAAGGTCGGGCGCGGCGCGTTCATGAAGACGATCGAGCAGGCGCGCGAGCTGTGCGCGCTGATGCGCGCGATCGGCCAGCGCGCCGGCAAGCGGATCACGTGCGTGCTGACTGACATGGACGCGCCGATCGGCCGGACGATCGGCAACGCCCTCGAGATCCGCGAGTCGATCGAGGTGCTGCGCGGCGGCGGCCCCGCGGACACCCGCGAGCTGACGCACGTGCTCGGCGCCGAGATGCTGGTGCTCGGCGGCGTGGCCCAGGATGCCGCCGAGGGCCGCGCGCGCATCGAGCAGGTGCTCGGCGACGGCTCGGCCCTCGAGGTGTTCCGCCAGGTCGTCGCGGCGCAAGGCGGCGATCCGCGGGTCTGCGACTCGCCGGGCAGCGTGCTGCCGAAGGCGGCGTCGCGCGACGAGCTCGCGCTCCCGCCGGGTCGCGTCGTCGCGATCGACTCCGAGGCGCTCGGCATCGCCGCGTTGCTCCTCGGCGCCGGCCGCCGCACCAAGGAGGACACGATCGATCCCGCCGCCGGCCTCGTGGTCGACGCGTACCTCGGCGAGGTCATCGAGCCCGGCGCCGCGCCGCAGATCATGCTCCACCACAACCTGGCGGGGACCGGCCCAGACGCTGGCCGCCTCGCCGAGGCGCGTGCGATGATCGCCGCTGCCTTTGTCATCGAGCCGGCAGACCGCCCGGCCCCCCCGCTGCGCGCCTCCCGCATCCTCGAGGTGATCCGATGAACCTCCCCGATACCCTCTACGATCGCGTGCACGCGGCCGCGCAGGCCGTGCGCGAGCGCTCCGACTTCATGCCGCAGGTCGGCCTCATCCTGGGCTCGGGCCTCGGCGGCTACGCCGAGGGCTTCACGAAGTCGGTCGGCATCGACTACGGCGACATCCCGAACTTCCCGCGCTCGCACATCGTCGGCCACAAGGGCCGGCTCGTCCTCGGCCAGCGCGCGGGTGCGTGCTGCATCGCGATGCAGGGGCGCGTCCACATGTACGAGGGGCACAGCGCCGCGACGGCCGCGTTCCCGGCGCGCGTGCTGGTCGCGCTCGGCGCGAAGGTCATCATCGTGACGAACGCGGCCGGGGGGCTCAACCCGCTGTGGGAGCCCGGCACGCTGATGCTGATCCGCGATCACATCGACCTGCTGCGCGATCACGCGCTGCGTGGTCCCAACGACGAACGACTGGGCCCGCGGTTCCCCGACATGACGAAGGCGTACGCCCCCGAGCTCCGCGCACTCGTCAAGCAGGCGGCCGGCGCCGCGAGCGTCGAGCTCGAGGAAGGCGTCTACGTCGCGATGCCCGGCCCGACGTACGAGACGCCGGCGGAGGTCAAGATGCTGCAGGGCCTCGGCGCCGACGCGACGGGCATGTCGACGGTCCCCGAGGTCTGCGTCGCTCGCCACATGGGCGCGCGGGTGATCGGCATCTCGTGCATCACCAACCAGGCCGCCGGCATCACCGGGCAGGAGCTGTCGCACGAGGAGGTCACCGAGACCGCCAACCGCGTGCGCTCCAAGTTCGAGGCGCTGCTCGATGGCATCCTCGGCGCGCTCGTCTCGAAGCGGGAGCTCGAGTCCCCGTGACCGCCGAGCTCGAGGCCCGCGCGCTCGCCGCGCAGCAGCGTGCCTACGCGCCGTACTCGAAGTTCAGGGTCGGGGCAGCCCTGCGCGTGAACGGGCAGATCTTCGACGGCGTGAACGTCGAGAACGCCTCGTACGGCCTCGGGACGTGTGCGGAGCGCACCGCGATCGCGAGCGCGGTGATCGCGGGGCATCACGATCTCGAGGAGGTCGTCGTGTGCACCGACGCGTCGCCGCCGTCGTCGCCGTGCGGCGCGTGCCGTCAGGTCCTCCTCGAGTTCGCGGCTGACGCCAGGGCCGTCACGGTCACCGCGATCAACCCGGCCGGCGAGCGCCGCTCGTGGAGCCTCGCCGAGCTGATCCCCTTCGGGTTCTCCGGCCGCGAGCTGCCGTGAGCGAGCTGGTGTTTCGCGGCGGGACGATCCTGACGATCGATCCCGAGCATCATGTGCTCGCCGGCGATGTCGCGTGCATCGACGGCGTGATCACCCACGTCGGCGGCGCGTACACGCCGGTGTCGCGCGACTACCAGATCATCGACTGCACCGACTGCGTCGTCATGCCCGGCCTCGTGCAGGCCCACGTCCACACCTGCCAGACCCTCGCCCGCGGTCGCGCCGACGACCTCGAGCTGATGGACTGGCTGCGCAACGTGATCTGGCCGTACGAGGCCGCCCTCGACGAGGAGGCCGCGGGCGCGAGCGCCGAGCTGGCGTGCGCGGAGCTCCTGCTCGGCGGCACGACCGCGATCCTCGACATGGGCACGGTGCATCACACCGATGCGATCTTCGGCGCCGCGCAGCGCAGCGGCATCCGCGCGACGATCGGCAAGGCGATGATGGACGCGGCCGATCCGCAGATCCCGACCGGGCTCCGCGAGTCGACGTCGGCGTCCCTCGACGAGTCCGCCGCGCTGATCAAGCGCTGGCACGGCCGCGTCAACGGGCGGCTGCGCTACGCCTACGCGCCGCGCTTCGTGCTGTCGTGCACCGACGAGCTGCTCCGCGAGGTCGGCGTGCAGGCGAAGGCGCGCGGCGTGGGCATCCACACGCACGCGAGCGAGAACCATGGCGAGGTCGCACTCGTGCGCGCGCGCTTCGGCAAGGACAACATCATCGTCCTCGACGAGCTCGGCCTGCTCGGACCGCACTGCTGCATCGCGCACTGCATCCACCTGTCTGCCGACGAGCGCGCGCTGCTCGCGTTGCGCGGTGCCCACGTCTGCCACTGCCCATCCTCGAACCTCAAGCTCGCGTCCGGCATCGCGCAGGTGCCCGAGCTGATCGCCGCCGGCGTCTCCGTCGCGCTCGGCGCCGATGGCGCGCCGTGCAACAACAACCTCGACGGCTTCCTCGAGCTCCGGCTCGCGGCGCTCCTCCACAAGCACCGCGTCGGACCGCGCGCCCTGCCCGCCCCCGAGGTCGTGCGGATGGCGACGCTCGGCGGCGCCGCGGCGCTCGGGCTCGCCGATCAGGTCGGCTCGCTCGAGGTCGGCAAGCGCGCGGACGTCATCGCCGTCGACATCAGCGCGCTCCACACGGTGCCGACCGGCAGTCCGTGGTCGATGATCGCGTACGCCGCGCAGGCCTGCGATGTCCGCCACGTCGCGGTCGACGGCAGCCTCGTCGTCAGCGATCGCGAGCTGCTCACGCTCGAGGTCGGCAAGGTCCGCGAGCGCGCTCGCAAGGCCGCCGCGCGGCTGTTCCGCTAGTACGCCGTCGGATCGGCCGCGATCCCGTCGTACTCGCACACGAAGTCGTCGGGATCGCCGCAGAAGCTGTCGGCGAGCTCGCCGGCCTGGTCGATCACCACACAATTCTGGTTCGCGCCGCCGTCGGGCTGCCCCGGCGCCCACCGCCCGACCTCAGGCGTGCCGTGCACGGTGAGGAACACGCCCTCGGTGACGCGGTCGCTGGTGCCGATCAAGGCGTCGACGATCCCGGTCGGGATCAACGCGTCTACGACCGCGCGCTCGTCCTCGGTCTCGATCACGACGAGATGGGCTCCCGGTCCCGCGGCCTCGCACGCGAGCTCGGCGGCGAGCCACGCCAGCTCGCCCTCGTTGATGACCACCCGATAACAGCTGCCTGCGGTGGCGACGTAGTCCGCCGGGCAGGCGAGCGCACCGTCGACGACCGGCTCGAACCGGCGCCGGCCGCACGCCGTGACCGCCGTGACCACCGCGATCACCACCACCACCCATCGCGACATCCGTCCGCAGCGTAACACCCCACGCGCGCACCATGCGCTACGCTGCGCGCGTGACGAGCCGTATCGCGATCGCGTCGCTGATCGTGATCACGGCGTGCACGCAGCGTCCGGCCCCGCAGGACCCGACGACCCGCGCGCTGTACCGGGATCTCGAGCGCCAGGTCACCGTGACCGCCGCGACCGGCTGGGGCACCGATCGCCGCGAGATCGAGGGCATGCTCGAGAGCACGCTCGACTCGGTGTGCCGCGTCGATCCGCTGGCGCGCCGCGAGCTCCGCGCGTACCTCGACGCCGAGCTCCGCCGGCTCGGTGGTCCGGTGGAGGCGGCGTGGCGCAGCCGCGGCAAGCAGCTCTCGAAGGTCGCCGATCTGCTGGTGGTCACGCGGATGTCGCTGCTGCTCGCGCAGGCCGAGCAGGCGTCCGCCGAGTGCCCGTTCTGGATCGAGCCCGAGGAGCCATTTCGCGGGCGCCAGATCTCCGAGCGTCGCTGGCAGCTCTCGTTCGGCGGCGGCGGCAAGGGCATCGTCGTCACCCAGGGCGATCAGACCGACTTCAAGTTCGGCGGCGCGGGGCGGCTGCTGTTCGGGCGCGCACTCGCCGGCGGGCACGCCCTCTACGTCGGGCTCGAGGTCGGCGGCAGCGCGGGCTTCCCGAAGAACGAGCTCGGGGAGCGCACCGCCCTCGAGATCGGGGGCGACTTCGTGAGCCCGCTGGTCTATCGCCGCACGCTGACCAACGCGTACGTCGAGGTCGAGGCGGGCTGGCTCGGGCACTCGACCGAGGCCGACTGGACCGACCTCGATCACGGCGTGCACCTCGGCGTCGCGTTCGGTGCCCGCGCGCTGCGCACGCGCTTCCTGTTCCCTGGCGCGGCCCTCGGGATGTCGTGGGAGCGGACGTTCCTCGACGGCGCCGACGTAACGACGTTCAAGATCGGCGCACGCGTCGCGTTCGATCTGGACCTCTGAAACCGCGGGCTTTCCGACGCTAGCGCTTGGGAATCGCCCGTGGTACAGCTCTCGCACGTTCGTTTCTGACCCGTCCTCATGGCGGTTCTCAGGTAGGGGCGATCTCGATCGCGGTGCGAACGAGAGACCTTCGCCCCGGTTTGGCTCCAGGGACGTCCGGTTCTTGTGGAGCGATGGAGCCGTTTGCGAGAACCGATGTCGAACCGTCTCTACGTGGGGAACCTGCCCTATCACGCCACCGAGGACCTCATCAGCCAGCACTTCCAGGCTGCCGGCGAGGTCACGTCCGTCCACCTCATGATCGACCGGACCAGCGGTCAGTCGCGTGGGTTCTGCTTCGTCGAGATGGCCTCCGCGGACGCCGCCCAGAAGGCGATCTCGGAGCTCAATGGCAAGGAGCTCAGCGGCCGGTCGCTGCGCGTGGATATCGCCGAGGAGCGCCAGCCCCGCAGCGGTGGCGGCGGCGGTGGTGGCGGCGGTCGCGATGGCGGCGGTGGTTCGCGCGGCGGCGGTGGCGGCGGCGGTGGCCGTGGTGGCGATCGTCGCGGCGGCCGCTACTAAGATGTCCGCCGCCCCGGCCAACGTCGAAGCGCTCGTGCCTTCCGCGACTGCCCTCGGGCAGGCGTGGGCGAGCGAGTGCGCGAACGAGCTCCGCGCGCAGGAGCGCGATCTCGTCGGTGCGTGGCCGGGTACGGTTCGTGAGGCGCGGCAGCGCGTACTCGCGAAGCTCCCTGCCGCACGCGCCACGCCTCCCCTCGACCGGGACGCGCTCGATCTCCTCGCGCGCGCCACGTACGACGCGGCCCGCCGCAGCTGGCAGGCCATCTCGGAGCCAGATCTGGAGCCATGACCATGGAAGCACCACGTTTGAAGGGTCGCCCCGACCGCATCTTCGTCTCGGTCGACGAGAGCACCGGCAAGTCGATCATCTCGTTTCAGCCGCCGGAGTCGGGCGACAACATCTCCTACGAGGACGACAAGACCGGCGTGCAAGCGATGAAGGACGCCCAGACGATCGCGGCCCGGTACCCCGGCTCGACCGTCCACGGCCCGCACTTCCACGCCGCGCGCCCCGCCAAGGCACGCGTCCGGCCGCGCAAGCCCGCTTGACCGTCGCTTGATCCAGATCTGAACGACGCTTGCGTCGCTGCGGTTCGTCGATGACGAGCGGCGTGGCCACCGGGGATGGGAGGGAGCGCTGCCGAGTACCACACTCGGTGCGGATCCGTGCGCCGTGAACCCGCCTGCGGCTTCCGGCGGAGGCGCGTGCGTCAGCGCGGATGGACGTAGTCGACGAGCGCCGAGCCGCGTGACCGGTTGTCGACGTCCGGGGCTCCGAGCCCGGCGGCGTGATCGTCGAGATCGACGATCCGGAAGTCGAGGCTGAAGCGGGTGCGGCCCGTCGCCTGCGGCAGGGTCGCGTGGAACTGGGCGCCGCTGAACACGAGGTTGTCGCCGGCGCGGCAGCTGAACCCCACCGCGGCGCCGCCGTCGGCGCCGACCGCCGCGCGCGGATAGCGCGCCTCGACGCCCGCCGCGAGCTGCTGCCAGCCGATCTTGAGCTGCCAGCCGTCGCGCACCCACGCGGCGTAGTCGAAGATCTCGCTGTCGTTGGCGACCGGCGCGGCGAACCGCTCGGGATAGAACACGAACGTCTCGTCGGCCGCGAGATCATCGAGCGGGATCCACCACGCGATCAGCGCACGGGGATGCGCGTACCAGGTGTCGCGGTGCGGGTGATAGACCGGCGCGGCGAGCGGATTGTGATGGCCCTGGTGCTGGATCACGCGCAGCCGCAGCGGATCGAACGCGACGCGAGCGGGGTCGAGGTCGCACGCGGAGATCACGTCGCGCACGGCCTCGTGAAAGCGGGGCTCGAGGTAGCACCGGCGCCGGAGCTCGCCGATCCGCGCGAACAGCTCGGCGTTCGGGAGCCGCTGCGGTGCATCGCGGATCTCGTCGAGCGTGCAGCCGAGCACCTCCGCGAGCTCGGCCCGCACCGTGGCCACCAGCCGCAGCGACGCCTCGGTCGGCGGCGCGAGGAACACGTCCCCGGCGTACACGGCCTCGCGGAGCGCCGCGGCGGTGGCGGGGCGCGTCGAGCGGAGCTGCCAGC
>JALZOI010000290.1 GCA_030857245.1 Myxococcota bacterium | reverse complement strand
GCCGAGCACGCCGAGGCCTCGCAGCATGCCGGCGACCGCGCGGGTCATCGGAGCCCCGGCGGATCCCAGCCGTCGCCGGCGCGGTCGATCAGGATCGGCGTGACGAACGCACGCGGCCACGCGCCGGGGACCACGCGGGTCAGCGCCCAGCGCGGATCGAGCGGGTTCTCGGGATCGGGCGGCGCGCCGATCGGGCCGGTGTCCTCGTCCTCCTCGACGTCGCGCTCGTCGACGACGCCATCACCGTTGTTGTCGCTGGTGTCGGGCACGCCATCGTCGTCGAGATCCGCGGCGAGCGGATACGGGAGCCCGGCCTCGACGACGATGAAGTCGTCGCGATCGACGAGGTCGGCGAGCTGCACGTACGTCTGGTAGCGCTGCACGCCGGCGGTGCCGAACGGATCGCCGACCCGCAGCAGCATCGGCCCGGCCGCGAGCACGCGCTCGCCCCGAGAGGTCACGACGCGGACCTCGTCGACCGGCACCCACGGCGGCGCCCGCACGTTGATCTCGAGGACGTCGTCCGGACCGGGCACGTACGGCGTGAGCCCGACGGCGACGCGCGGCCCGTCGGGGGGGCCGACCGTCGCGGTCACGACGATGCCGGTGCCGGCGACGAGCTTGCCGGCCTGGATCGCACGATCGAAGCGCCTGGCGTCGAACGTCGCCGCGGTCATCCCACCGGCGTCGACCCAGTTGCGCGCCCAGCCGAGCTGCGCGTCGGTGAGGCCGTGCGAGTCGGAGTTGCCGGTGCCGGGCACGACGAAGCCCTGCGCGAGCAGCGCGAACCACAGCACGCGAGCCTTCTGGAGCTCCGCGGCATCGGCGCCGTTGATGATCTCGATGAGGTTCCAGTCGAGGTTGCGGTGGCCGCCGGCGGGGCGCTTCAGCAGCGTGCTGCCCTCGGTGATCGGCACGCGCGGGTCGTACTCGATCGCGCGCAGGTAGCCGAGGTCGCGGCCGAACACCGGCTCGTCCCACGGATGGTTGAGCATCATCATGCCGTCCGCCCCGACGAGCGGCGCCATCCGGTCGAACAGCGCGCCGGGCTCGAGGTACTCGTCCGAGGGTGCCCCGGCCCGCGGCGCCCCCGGGACCTGCGCGAGCGGCCAGAAGTTGAAGTGACCGATCACGCGCGGCACGTCCTCGCCGGGGACGTCGAGCCACGGGATGATCTGCGTGGCCTCGAGCCCGCCCATCACCGCGATCCGGTCCCCGAGCCCGAGCGCACTGACGGTGTGCGCGTAGTCGCCGATCACGTCGTGATCGGTCGCCGCGATCACGTCGACGCCGGCGGCGATGAAGGACTTCACGCGATCGTCGTCGGGGATCGCCGCATCGAAGCTGGCGCGGCCGTGGACGTGCAGATCGGCCGACAGCCAGCCGGGCGGTGCGACGTCGAGCTTCGCGAGCGCGAACGCGAGCGACGTGATCTCGCCGGCGACGAGCGTGACCTCCTGCATCGCGAGCTGGTACTCGGGGCCGGCGGTCGCGAACACCTGGTAGCGGCCCGCCGGCACCTCGAGCTCGGTGCCCGCCGGCTCGATGATCGCGCGGTTGCACGACGGCGAGCCGCCCTGGGTCGGCCCGAGCCACGGCGCGCACGTCCCGAACCGGCCGTGCAGCGAGCCGGTGACCGCGGCGCGGGTCTCGGCATCGGCCGGGTGGAGGACGAGCGTGCCGTAGCCCGGTGCGCCGGCCGTGGTGAGCGCGACCTGCAGGCTCGCGGGCAGCGGCACCGCGAGCTCGCCGAGCGCTCCGGTGCTGGTGCCGGTGACCTCCGCGAGCTTGCGCCCGAACGACCACACCTCCGCGACGATCGGGCCGCCGGCGGGCACCGTCACGGTGAAGGCGCCCGTGGCATCGGGGACCACGGCCGTCACGGGTCGACCGGAGACGCGGACCACGACCGACGCGCGCCGCACGTCCCCACCGAACGGCATGCCGCCCGCGGTGACGCGGCCCGAGACCTGCGTCGTGGCGTCGCCGAACATCACCGAGCGGGCGGCGAGCATCGCATCGATCGCGCGGCCCGGGCCGGCGCCGGCATCGGCGGTGACGAGCAGCCGCTCGAGGACGAGCGACGCACCGGGCTCGACGATCTGCATCGGCGTCCCGAGCGCAGAGATCTCCGGATCGTTGACGCCGGCGATCTGGGCGCGATCACACGCGACCACGCCGTAGCCGGGACCGTCGCGGCTCGGGGTCGCGCCGGCGCTGTAGTCGACGGGCTGCCACAGCGCGGCGAGCTCGAGCAGCTCGAGCTCCGGCGTCTCGTAGCCCTGCCCCGCCAGCGGCGCGAACGGCGCGACCCGCCGCTTCCCCCAGTGCGAGGCGTCCGCGATCATGAAGGCCTGGACGTCCGCCGAGCCGTTGAACAGCTCGCTGCGCACGCGGAGCCCGCGGTCGCACAGCCGGAGCTCGTAGTGGGTGACCACGCGGACCTCGGGCCGACCGGCGAGCGTGCCGCGCACGGTGATCCGGGCGACGTCATCCTCGCGCGATGTCTCGAGCGTGCGGTACGCGAACGCGTCATCGGGGAGGATGCCGGCGAGCTGGTAGAGGATCGTCAGATCATCGGCGCCACCGGCCGGGCCGTAGTCGATCAGCACGCCGCCGGTCGGCGCGAGATCGGTCGGGCTCTCGATCGCCGAGATCACGGCGGTCACGATGCCATTCGAGATCAGCGTGTCAGCGTCGGCGGCGTGGCCGCGCGACAGCCGGAAGGGCAGCGGAGCGTCACCGGCGCGCCCGAGGTAGACCGGACCGCTGTCGCGCGGCTCGCACACGAACGCGAGCTGCGCGCACGGCGCCGGGCACTCGCCGGCCAGGCAGCTCCGGTGGTCCGCGCAGCTCGCGAGCGCCCCCACCAGCAGCACGAGCGTGATCGCGCGCGTCATCGGCCACACGGTATCACTCCCGCGCGGCCGACCGCGGGTGCGCCGCCATCGCCTGTCACGCACGCGCTCACCGACGCACCACATCGCGATGCGTGCGGCATACTCGCGGCATGCAGCGGTTCCTTGGGCTCGTGCTCCTCGTCGGTGGTTGCGGCGGCTCGAGGGCCACACCCGACGCGCAGGTGGCCGATGCGCAGGTGGCCGCGCGCTGCGATCCAGGCAAGCCTTTCGGAGCACCGACCGCGCTCGCGGAGATCAACTCCGCTGAGGATGAGCACACCCCGAGCCTCGCGCCCGACGAGCTCACGATCTACTTCACGAGCGCGCGACCGGGCGGCGCGGGCGAAGGGGACATGTACCTCGCGCGCCGGTCATCGACGACCGCGCCGTTCGGAACGCCGGTGCGGATCGAGGGCGTCAACACGGCAGGTCACGACAGCCGGCCGATCCTCACCGGCGACGGCCTGACCCTGTACTCCGAGGTCAACATCGGCACGCTCGAGTGGGACATCGCGAGCAGCACACGCTCGGCGACGTCCGGTGCGTTCACCGCTCCGGCTCCCGTCCCGACGCTGAATTCGGCGAGCGTGGATGTCGCGCCGTTCGTGCTGCCCGATCACAGCGCGATCTACTTCGCGTCCGCACGCAGCGGCGACAACGAGATCTATCGAGCGGTCCGCACCACTACCGGGTTCGGGACGCCCGCGCTCGTCGCCGGCGTCAACCTGCCGGGCACGAGCCAGGAGGACTATCCTGCCGTCACGCCCGACGAGCTCGTCATGTACTTCACCTCCGATCGTTCCGGAGGGGGCGGCGGCGGGCCCGACCTGTGGCGAGCGTCCCGCGCGTCGGCGAGCGAACCGTTCGGCGCCCCGGTTCCACTCACCACGCTCAACACCGCCGGGCTCGAGACGGCGGGCTGGGTCTCCGCGGATGACTGCAGCCTGTACTTCGCGCGCGGCACGGCTGCCGGCAGGACCTTCGACCTCCACGTCGCGACCCGCCCGCTGTGACGCTCGCCCGGCCCGAGCCGGCCGCGGTCACTGGGTGCGGAGCCAGAGCACGCGCTGGAGCTTGCTGAGGACGTTGGTGTCGACGCTCGCCCCGATCGTCGAGGTCGCCGGCGTCGCGAGCGCTTGCTGGCGATCACTCGACGAGCTGTACAGGGTCGTGCCCGAGCTCGCGAGCGACCCCGCGCCACCGCGCACGACGACCGTGGTCGAGACGGCGGTCGCCAGGTCGTAGCTCACCACCCGGCCGGTGTTGCCGGCGGTGCCGTAGGCCGCGTTGTTGATATCGGTCGTGTCGGTGGTCAGGAACAGCTGGTTGCCGACGACGAGCACCTGCGCCGACGCCTTCTCCCCCACACCGAGGTTCTGCCTGAACGCGAGCCGGGCGTTCGCCGTCTCGGCGATCGGGTACGGGCCCGGTGCGGTGAGGCTGATCGCGATCAGGGACTGCGTGCCTGCGCTCCACGCTGCGGTCAGCGGATCGGCGTAGCCACCGGAGCCGAAGGCGGCGAGCTGCGCGTTGCCGTCGGAGTAGATCGCCGGGACCGCCCCGATGGGGTGCTTGTTGGTCGAGAACTGGAACAGCGGGACGCCGGTGCCGGTGCGGCTGGTACCGGTCGCCGCATCGAGCCGCCACAGGTTGCCGTAGAGGTCGCCCATCACGATGTCGGTCGTGTAGCCCTGCTGCGTCAGATCGACGCCGACCGCACCGCCCGGCACGCCCGTGGTCGGGAGCGGCAGATCCGCGGCGTTGCCGCGCGGCGGCGACGGGTACGCATAGCCAAACTTCCACGTCGGCGTGCCGGTCTCGAGCGCGAGGGCCGTCGCCACGATGCCCGGGCCACCGGTGCCGCCGTTGGACGTCTGCGCCACGACGAGGTTCGTGGGCTGGCCGCCGACGAGGGTGGGCCCGGCCGCGAGCGAGAGGCCCACGCCGAGCTCGAAGCTGCCCGGCGTCGACGGCCGCGTGTACTCCCACAGCACGATCGGATTCGCCGGATCCGTGACGTCGAGCGCATACACCGCCGCCTCGGCGCCGATCGTGGCGTCGGCGTAGCCGGTCTGCAGGGTGAGGATGGTGCGGAACCGCCGGGCGCCGGTCGCCGGGTTGTTCACGAAGTCGCCGAACGCATCGACGACCCGGACCGAGCCGTCGACGCGGGTCGTGTTCTTGCGAACCAGGGGCAGCTGGACGCGCGGCAGGAAGGCCCACAGCTCGGTGCCGAGGCTCGGGCACACGTTGGTCTGGGTCTCGGTCGTGCCGCCGACACTCGCGCACACCGCGTGGAGCATGCCGTCGGTCGCCCCGACGTACGCGATGGTGGGGCGCGTCGCGGAGCCCGCGAGGGCGCTCGCCGGGATCACCGCCACGGTCGAGCGATCGACACCGCCGAGCGCCCCCGCGAGCACCATGCGCACGATGGTCCGCCACTCGTTCGCGGCGATGCCCGGGACGGCGGTCGGCGGCGCGATCAGCGCGCCGATCGCGCTGGCGTTGCTGTCGCGGAGCTGGACCCGCGGAGGCCGGAACGACGTGCCGTTCGCGGCCGGGGTCTGGGTGACCGTGAAGCGGTTGCGGCACGTGCCGTTGAAGCTGTTGCAACCCGTGTTGTCGACGGTCGGAAGCCTGCCCGTGGCGCCCGCATCGAACAGCACCGTGCCCGCCGCGAAGCTCGACGAGGTGGTCGTGATGCTCGCGGCCGTGCGCGCGCGCAGGTGCCCGGTCAGGTAGGGGAACGAGAAGGTCGCGATGCTCGCCACGGTGGTGATCGTCGTCCGCGTGCCGGTCGGTGAATCGAACGTGCCCTGGACGACGGCCGGCTGGCCGGCGACGGCGGCGACGATCGGCGTCGCCCGCGAGACCTCGAGCAGCGGACACGTGAAGCCACCCCCCGCGACGCTCTGCAGCGCGCGGTCGTAGTGGATGTGGGCGTTGCCCTGGACGTGCATGGTCCTGCACACGAACGCGCCGAACACGTCGACGTTGCCGTGCAGCTCGCAATCGGCGGTGGGCGCGTAGACCGCGAAGCTCGAGGTCGCGCCGCCCTGCATGGTGGCCCCGGTCGCCGCCGTCCCGCCGTAGATCACCAGGTTCGACGGGACCGTGGTCGGGTTGACGACCGTGCCGCCGTGCATCGAGAGACTGCCGAGGAAGTAGATCTCGACCGGCCCGCTGCCGACCGTGAGCTCGCAGCCGCTGGTGAGCGACAGCGACTGCACCACGTAGCGGCCCGCGCTCAGGGTCAGGCTCCCGTTCTTGCACGATACCGCGCCGTAGGTGCGATCCGGCGCGAGCGTGGCGTTGACGTTCTGG
Source organism: Myxococcota bacterium (assembly GCA_030857245.1). GTDB lineage: Bacteria > Myxococcota_A > Polyangia > Haliangiales > Haliangiaceae > JABFXX01. Next base: position 2,395 of record JALZOI010000290.1, on the reverse strand, counting down.
AAGCTCGGACTGACCGGTGCACCGTTCGCGAGCGCCGGGATCGCGACGTTCGGCAACGCCAGGTTGGTGGTGAGCGCCCCGCGTCCGCCGGTGACGTTGCCGTTGCCCGTGATCGCCATCGCCGGATTGCCGCCCGCGCCGACGAAGCCGTCGCCACAGATCACCGTCGAGTTGCCCTGGAGGTACGCGGCCCCGGCGGCGGTCGAGTTCGTCCCGAAGTCGGCATCCGCGCACGCGTTGGTCGTCGCATAGGTCCCGGCCGACGAGTCGTAGCTGTCGGTGCCGGCGTTGCCCTGGATGTGGAGCGAGTCCTTCGCGAACATCGCGTAGTCGAAGCCCGGGACGCACGACGCGTCGGCCGGCCGCGCGACGAGGGCCGACATCCCGGCGACGGCGAGGGCTGCAAGCGTGATCTTGGTCTTCATGGGGTGCTCTCGGGACGCTAGTTGCGATTCGCGTTGCCACCGCAGCCGCCGAGTTGCGACTCGTAGCAGCCGCCCCCGCCGTTGTAACGAACGAGCTCGGAGATCACGATCGGGACGTCCGGGTACTTCACGCACGTCGACACCACGAACACCGCGAGGTCGTTGTCGCGGGTGAGGTCGTTGATCAGCGGGGCCACTTCGTCGTCATTGTCGCGGAGCGTGACCACGAAGTCGGCCACCCCGTCATCGTCGAGATCGTGGTCGATGCCGGCGAGCCAGCTCGGCTCGGTGGCCGAGCCCAGCGCGGCGTTCCACAGCGGGTAGTTGCTCGCCACCGCGGCGCGCGCGCTGACGAGGCCGGCCTCCGCGCAGTACAGCGACGCCAGGCCGGTCTGCGTCAGCTGCGCCGACCGCGTCGCCTTGACTTGCATGGCGGTGACCACCGCGGCCCCGGCGAGCAGGGCGACGACGACGATCATCATGACGAGCATGGCGCTGCCGCGCTCGCGATCACGGCGGCGGCACCCCGTGCGGCGCCCGATCACGGTCCCTCCAGGACGCTCGGGCTGGGCGTGACGCGCGTCGCGCGGACGTGCGCGCTCGGAGACCACGATGCGGAGCCGCGGCCGCGGTGCGGTGGCGGTGCGGTGGCGGAGGTCGCGTGGGCTCTGCACGCTGTCACCTTCGACGGACCGCCGCCGTGACTCCATGAACGCTGGGGTAGCCGCCGCGCTGGGGGTGCCCACCCCGCCCGCAGCGGGAGTACGCTGGGTCGGCGCATGAAGTGTCCGATCTGCCAGCAAGCCGCCGCACGCATCGGGGTCCTGTGCGAGACCTGCCGGGACGAGCTCGTGGGGCGAGTGGCGATCACCCAGGAGCAGCTCCAGACCCACGGCGCCCCGGACTCGGCAGCCGTCCTCATCGACTCGTGGGGCGGGCTCCACCGCCTCGGTGTCGAGACCACGGTGGGCCGCGCCGCCGTGGCACCCGCGTTGACGATCCTCGAGCCGTCGGTGTCGCGCCGTCACGCCGTGATCTCCTACGTCGATCGCGTGTGGACCGTTCGCGATCTGGGCTCGGCCCACGGCACGTTCGTCGACGACTGGCCGGCCGACCAGCCGCTCGAGCTCCGCACCGGCAGCAAGCTGCGGTTCGGGTACGTCGGCTTCTTCTTCGTCGACGACGCGCGCGAGCTCGCGGCGCGGATCTCGCTGCCCGTGATGAGCCAGACCAGCCGCCCGAGCAAGACACTCGCTGCGATCGCGTCGCAGCTCGCCGCTCATCCCAGCCCGCCGATCGAGGCGAAGACGCGCGAGCTCGAGCGCATCACGTTCCTGCCGGTCATGAACATCCAGCTCCACGAGCCGACGGGCGGCGGGGGTGGGGTGGTCGAGATCGAGGGTACGTGCATGCAGCTCACCCTGCCCCAGTACGAGCTCGTCGTCCGGCTCGTGCGGCGCATGCTCGACGAAGTCGGCAAGCCGGACGATGTGCGGGGCTTCATCGCCCCGACCGAGCTCGTGCGCATCCTCTCGCTGGACTCCCTCGACCCCGGGAGCGACAACGTGCGCCAGCTCGTCAGCCGGCTGCGCCGCGCGTGCATCAAGGCCGGGCTGCCGGACCTCATCGAGACCAGGTACCGCCTCGGCTACCGGCTGAGCGTGATGCCGCGGATCAAGTAAACGGCTGCCGCGGGAACGCGGTAGTGTCTCGCCATGGCAGCGCGTACTCCTCGTCGCATCTTCGCAAGCCCGTTCGTCGTCACGCTCGCGGCGATCCCCGCCTGCTACGCGACCACCACGAGCGATCCGTCGCCCCCGCAGCCCATCGTGGCGCACGGCGGACCCACGCAGCCGACGCGGTATGAGGAGCCATCGCCACCGCCGCCGTCGGCGCCCTCGCCCGGCACGACCTCGCAGCCCGTCGCGGGCGGCACCGTGATCAGCAACCCGCCGCGCCCGCAGCCGGCG
>JALZOI010000915.1 GCA_030857245.1 Myxococcota bacterium | reverse complement strand
CGTTCAAGTGGACGAAGACCGCCGACGAGATTCTTGAGAAGCTGCGACGCTTCGGAATTCGCACGCAGCAAGTACACGTGCCATGATCGGATTTTTCCTAGGAATCACCGATCCAGGGGACTAGCGACTCCTCCCGTCAGCCCATCAGCGCGACGATGTGAGCGCCGCAACGATCGACGGCAAGGGTCGCCCTGTACCCTCGCGTCATGATCGCATTCACGAGAGGCGTCCCGGCGAGCTTCGCCGACGCGCTGTGCGCCACGCCGGCGGCGGTGCCGATCAGCGTCGAGCTCGCGCGCCAGCAGCACGCCGCGTATCGAGCGGCGCTCGTCGAGCTCGGCGTGGTCGTCACCGAGGTCGCCATCGCCGACGAGCTGCCGGACAGCTGCTTCGTCGAGGACACCGCGGTCGTGGCCCCCGGCGTCGCACTGGTGACGCGCCCCGGCGCGGTCTCCCGGCGACCCGAGACCGCCGCGATGGCTGCCGCGCTCGCCGGCCAGCTCGACGTGTCGCACATGGTCGCTCCGGCGACGCTCGACGGTGGCGACTGCATGCGCGTCGGCAGCACGGTCTATGTCGGTCGCTCGGCGCGCACCAACGCGGCCGGGATCGCGCGCCTCGCGGAGGTGTTCGAGCCGCGCGGTGTGCGCGTCGTTCCGATCGCGATGCCAGCGGGCGTGCTTCACCTCAAGTGCGTGTGCGCACCACTCGGCGACGAGCGCATCACGCTGGCCGACGGCACCATCCCTCGCGACGCTTTCGGCGACGTCCACGTCGTCGCGATCCCGGCCGAAGAACGCTACGGAGCGAACGTCGTCGCGATCGGCGCACACGTGCTCGTCGCCGACGGCTTTCCGCGGACGCACGCCGCGCTCACCGCCGCCGGCTTCCGCGTCGTACCGCTCGCCACGACCGAGTTTCGCAAGGCCGACGGCGCGCTGACCTGCCTGTCGATCGTGATCTAGCGAGCCGGGCGGCGCTCAGCGACGCGCGACCGCGTGCGCGCGGCACCCGTGGTGGGCCCGTTCACGAGGCGGCGGTGGACGTCGGGGCGGATCTCGCGCGTTCGGCGGCGAGCAAGGCCGCGCTCGCGCGCCCGCGGTCCGCGGGCTGAAGCCGCGCATCTAGCGAGATGGGCGGCGCACCGTCCCTCGCATCGGGTCTGCAGCTTGCTCGACGCAGCCGCTGCGCGTGAACGAGCGATGAGGTGGGCGTTTCGACGTGATGTGCTGATGTCGGGCCGGTCGGTCGTGATCCGGTCGCCATCGGTGGATCCTGAGGTTGCTCGGCAGCCAGGGTGATGCGGGGCGTGGTCGCATCGTCGACGGCTCCTGAAGCGCGCCGCTGCGCTGCGTTGGCTCCACAGCGACGTCACGTGTGCGTGGCGTTCAGGCCTTCTCCGGCGCGTCGGGGACTTCTTTGTGCGCCAGCTCCGCGGCGTCGGCGCTCGTGCTCTTGCGGAAGTCCGCGAGGACGTCGTTGAACTCCGCGCCGATCAAGAGCGCGAGGTTCGACAGCCAGAGCCAGATCAAGAAGATGATCGCGCTGCCGAGCGCGCCGTAGATGGCCTCGTAGCGGTTGAAGTGGCTGAGGTAGAGCGCGAACAGGAGGCTGATGCCGATCCACAGCAGGACACCGGCGACCGCGCCGGGCGTCAGGACGCGAAACGGGGCATCGGTGTCCGGCAAGAAGCGATAGAGGATCGCCCACACGAACATCATCAGCACGCCCGCGCCGATCCACCGGCCGATGCCCCAGACGGTGTCGAACGTGGAACCGAGGCCGAACCGATCGACGATGTAGTGACCGATCACCGGCCCGAGCGTGAGCATGCCGAGCGCGAGCAGCACCAGGAGCGACACCCCGAGGGTCACCGCGATCGCCGTGAGCTGGCGCTTCCAGAACGGGCGCGTCTCCTTCTTGTTGAAGATCACGTTGAGCGCGCCCGAGAGTGCGGCGGCGCCACGCGATGCGCCCCACAGCGCGAGCACGGCGCCGAGGATCGCGAACCCGGCCCCCGAGGCATCGATGAGCTTCGTGACCTGCTCGGAGATCTGCACGCGCATGCCTATTGGCATCGCCCGGGTCACGAACAGCGTGCCCTCGTGGACCGACGCCGGGTCGAGCACCAGGAGCCCGATGGTCACGATGAACACCATCATCGGAAACAGCGCGAGGACGGCGTAGTAGGCCATCATGGCGCCGATGTCGTCGATGTTGTCGTTGAAGCACTCCTTGCCGAGTTGCTTGACGAAGCGGATCGAGGTGGTGCCCGCGCCGGGCTTCGACACCTTGCGCGAGGGAGCGGGGGCAGGCGTGGTGGGCATGGTGCGCGTGGTCACGATGCACAGAAACCAGCCGATGTGCCAGCCGCGGCAGAGCTCCGGGGTGCGATCAGGAGATGTCGACGTGCTTCACGAGCACACGCGGCACGGACGCGAAATTCTCGTGGGGCCTTACGCTGCACGCGCACGGCCGCTCGAGCTCACGAGACGGGCCGCGAGCCGCGCTCAGCGACGCGCGGGACCACACCGGCGCCGACGCCCCAGCGCGAGCATCAGCGCCAGCATCACCCCACCCCACGCGACCGCCGCGCCACTCGACGCCGCGCAGCCGCCGCC
>JALZOI010000914.1 GCA_030857245.1 Myxococcota bacterium | reverse complement strand
GGGATAGCCCGCGGCGCGGAAGTCGCGGACCCGGCCGGCGACGGCGTACGCCATCGCGTGCGGCGCGTGAACGCCGGCGTTGCCGAACGCGATGCCGGCGAGGGTCACCGCCCACATCACCTGCTCGCGGGCCTCCGCGTCGGTGGCGTCGGCGACCGCGCGCTCGAGGTACGCGCCGAGCAGCCGGAGGGCCTCGCGGCAGCCGAGGTCGCTCCACGGGTTCTGGCCCTGGCTCATCGGCCGGCTCGACGGTGGCAGCGGCGCGGTGCGCGTCGTGAACGGCCGCGCGGTGAACGACTCGACGGCGTGGCACAGCACGTCCAGCCCGCTGGCGGCGACCACGCTCGCAGGCATCGTGCTCGCGCACCGCGGATCGACGAGCGCCTCGGTCGGGCGCAGCCGCGGCGAGGCGATGCCGGTCTTCGCGTGGAGCGCGACCCAGTCGAAGATCGCGATGCCGGTGACCTCGCTGCCGGTGCCCGAGGTGGTCGGGCAGGCGACGTGCGGCGCGAGCGGGCCGGGCACCGGGCGGGCATCGCCGACCGGCGCGTTGACGTACGTGCGCAGCGGCGCCGGATGGCTGGCGAGCAGGTTCGCGGCCTTCGCGGTGTCGATCGCCGAGCCACCGCCGAGCGAGACGTAGCCATCGACTCGCGCCTCCGTCGCGAACCGCGCCGCCGCCTCGAACGAGGCATCCGTCGGCTCGATCGCGACCTCGGTGAAGCACGCGACGTCGACGCCGGCGGCGCGCAGCGAGGCGGTGACCTCGGCGAACCACGGCAGCGTGGCGACGTGCGCATCCGTGACCACCGCGGCACGGCGGATCCCGAGCGCGCGGGCCCGATCTCCAAGCTCCGCGAGGCAGCCGCGCCCGAAGGTCACGCGCGAGGCGTCGACCGTGAACGCGGTCTCGCAGCCCGCCGCGATCGCTGCCAGGTGCGCACAGCTCACGGCGGCAGCGTGAGCTCCCACACGGCCGGTGCGTACACCCGCGACAGGATCGTCACGCGGGCGCCGTCACCGGAGGGCCGCACCAGCGAGAGCAGATCGTTCTCGGCCTGCGCGATCGGCGTGAACTGCCCCTCGAACATGCGACCCACCTGGTAGGCGTTGCGCAACAGCGTCCCGCCGGCAAGGAACCCGCCGCGCGGATCGTAGGCGACGCTCCGGGTGTTGGCGAGCGGGGTGCGGAAGGTCTCGAGGACCTTGCCGGCCGCGTCGATCTCGCGGACACCTGCCTCGCCGGCGAGCAGCAGGCGATCGCCCGAGGCGTTGATCGCGAGGTCATCGATCGGACGATTGGCCTGCGCATCCACGCCGCCGTCGTGGTGCACCGGTACGCGAGCGCCGATGGCACCGGTCGCCGGGTCGAGGGCTACCACGTGCTCGATGCCAGCCAGGGTCTGCAGCGCGTAGCACGGCGCCTGGCGGTCGGCCGCGCACCGCACGACGAGGAGCGTGCCGGGCGCGTGCTGCCACAGCCGCTTGCCGGTGCTCAGCGAGTGCGCGACCAGCTCGCGGCCGTTGCTGCGACGGAGCGCCGCGATCACGATGTCGCCGGCGAGCGTCGCGTTGGCCGGCTCGCTCGGCAGCTCGATGGCCGTGGTCACGAGCGCGCCGTCGAGGCGGTGCTTCTCGAGCCGGCGATTGCTCCGACTCCAGGTCAGCAGCGCACCGGTCTCCGGGATCCAGCCGAGCGCGACGGTGACGCGCGCGACGTCGAGGTCGCGGACGATCAGCTGCGCGCCGCGGTCGACCGTGCGAGCCCGGCTGGTGGGTCCCATCTCGACGAACAGCAGCCGCTTGCCGTGCACGGCGAGCTGGGCGAACCAGCCGTTCGCGAGCGAGTAGAAGGGGCGCAGTACCCCGAGGCCATCGCCGTCGAGCGCGACCCGGGAGAGCGTCGGGCGCTCGAGCGTGCCGGTCCCGATGATCAGCGTGTCCTCGGTCTCCCAGACCAGCGCCGTCGGGCTCTCGAGTACCGGGGTCGCGAACGAGCGCCCGGTGACGAGGTCCTGCACGACGACGCGCCCGGCGAAGCGGTCGGCCTCGAGATACGCGACGCGCTGCTGCGACGGCGAGGTCGTGATGACCTCGGTGTTGCGCTCGACCGCCCAGCGCCGGACCTCGCGGCCGTTCGCCACGATCGTCACCGCGCGCTCGGGGACCTGCTGATAGTTGAGCCGGCCGAGCACGGTGGCGCCGTGCCAGTGACCCGCGGGGGCGGGCTCGCCCGGGATCAGGCCTTGATCGCCGGTGTAGCGCCAGCGATGCATCCGCGGGTTGTTGCGGAAGGCCACCCAGACCTCGTCGGCGCGGAGCTCGAGATACGAGACGTCGTCCGGGGCCAGCAACGGCGTCGACCAGACGCCCGGGCCGTCGAACTCCCGGACCTCGACGCGATCGCTGGCGAGCGCGAGGCGCCGGCCATCCGGGCTGATCGCCACGGCCGAGCGGAGCGAGACGTCGAACAGGCGGCGCGCCACCGGCGGCGTGGTGACCACGTCCTCGCTGGCGCGGGGTGGCGCCGGGGCCGTCCCGCCATCGCGCAGGCGCGGCAGGACGAGCAGCCCGATCACGATCAGCGCGAGCACGCCGATCGCGACGAGCGCGAGGCTGGGGA